>NZ_VIKZ01000011.1:65929-93819 GCF_009711985.1 Dolichospermum sp. UHCC 0260
AATCATCACCTAAACGCCGTTTTAGCAATAATACACATTTTTTCTGCCAAGGTTCTGCATCATTATATAATCCTTGTCCTTCATAAAATCTTCCTACTCCCACAAAAGGCCAAATTAAATTTTCATCACTCACAGTATCCAGTAAATGATCTGCTACTTCCTGTAAATGGGGTATAGCTAATTTGAATCTTTGAATATCTTTCTGTATTGGTTGTTGTGGAATTTCTTGAGCTATATTAACCATTGCTTGGCAAAAATTACGTTTTAGTGTGGTGCTGACAGATTGACGATTGAATAAATTACTAAAAAGTTGACCAATATCTAAAAACAAAAAGTTTGCCAAAGTGATCTTTTCCTGTGTAACCGTTGACAGTTTTTCTAACTTGACTTGTAAAAAATCATGAATTAGTTGATGTAATTGATAATGATCAATATTTTCAGTTTGTAAAAGATGTAATCGTTCTAATTCAATTCTGGCATTTTCTAGACTTTCTATGTTTTTCTCCCGTGAAGCACTTTGAATCAATAACCAAGGAATGGGAGCTAAAGCAAATAAACTGAGTAGACAACCTAACTCTTGAGCAGAATAACTGATAATTTCCCAACTTAATTCAAAAGCAGCTTGAACACCACGAGTTATAGATAAAGTCCAAGTAAGGTCATGAGCATCAATATCAAAAGCAGGATGATTAATACCTTTAGCTGCTAATCTTCGCAACATTTCCGCGCAAGATATCTGACGATATTTGACATAACGACCAACCAATTGTAAAGCTAGTGGTAAACGACCTAACCGTTGACAAAGTTCCTCTGCTAGTGCTGTTTCTTGATTTAACCTATCCTCACCAATTAATTTTGATAATAATGCCATTGCCTCCGGTAGAGAAAGGATTTGTAAAGACAAAGAACCAGATAAATCTAGTTTTAGTCTTGTTGTGATCAAAACCCGAAATTGAGATGATTGTGGCGGCAAATAAGGCTGAATCGCCGAATAATTTTGGACATCATCAATAACTAATAAAACAGTACCTTCTCGCCAACGTTGCCAACACCACTTTACTTGTAGTAATACATCAAAATCATCTGGGGGATTTAAACCTAAATGTGTGCGACAAAATTGAATAATTTGTAAACCGAGATTTTGATTTGTAGCCGACAACCAACAAATACCTCCCGGATAAGAATTTAGGAATAAATGCAGAAGAGAATATTGGGTAGCTAATTCAGTTTTACCAATACCACCCATACCTTCAACAGCAGAAATTACAGCATGATTGCTAGTTTGTAAATGTTGATGAATTAAAACTAATTCATTTTCTCGACCAACAAAATTTTGAGTATTACTATTAGGGATATTGTGGGGAAAACCTAGAGGTTTATCCAAATCATTTAAATTATTGACAGTTTGAAAAACTTGAGTAATATCTCCCACAGAGATATCACCCCCCGCTTGAACATTTTTGAAAAGCTCTTGAACAACTTGAGGGAGATGATTTGTATTCATGATTAGAACTTAAAGGATGTTTTAAAAGTTTTTAATATGTAAACAGACCCCTTTCTAAACCTCTCCCCTACCAAAAGAGAAGCATTAAAACCTTTATTTTTTTCTAGTTCCCTCTCCTCTTAGGAGAGGGCTAGGGAGAGGTAAGTACAGACCCCTTTCTAAACCTTTCCCCTACCAAAATAAAAGCATTAAAACCTTTATTCTTTTCTAGTTCCCTCTCCTTTTAGGAGAGGGTTAGGGAGAGGTAACTTAGGTTTTTGGAGATAATGGATTTTATGCAATACTTTTCACACAATCTCTTAACCTTCTTGAGTTAAATCACCTATAATAATATTATTAGCCTTGATATTGGTGAGCATTGCTTGGTCAACAGAACCACTACTTCCTGAAGTTTTTTGAGTGATATTCTGAGCTTGTAAATCACCAGTTAATTCAATTCCACTCAGAATTACCTGACGAATCTTAGGGTCTTGTGTTTTGAGTTCTTCAACTAGCAATTTAAGTTGATTAGCAAAAATTTTATCAGCATTAATGTATTCTTGCAATTCATCTTGTAACTGAAGTTTATTTTTTTCATTTGGATCTTTTTCAGCCCGAATTAATAAACCTTCCATTCCTTCTGTAGTTAGCTTTTGTCGAATAGTGCTAACCAACTTTGCAAAAGTATCCGCGACTCCTTTAACTGCAAATTTTCCACCTTCCTTGATTGCTTCCGAGGAAGATAAAGAAACAATAACAGCGCCAGTGAGTGGTTCAACCATAAAAACTACCCCTTCTTAATTGTCAGCAGAACAATAACTACTCTAATTGTTTTATTTGTACCATAAATTGGGATAAATACGCGAGTATTATCCTAGATCAAATTAAAACTTCTGATTGAATTAAATATAATTTGCAGAAAAAATTATCTATAAACAGAGAGAACAAAAAAATCCGCGTTTATCTGCGTTTATCTGCGTTCGATGCTATCCTTCAAAATAGTAATTAAATAAGAACTGTTATATATCATTAACTTATTCCTTATTTCCTATTCCCAGTTCCCTAAAACTAAAAAACTTCGTACCTAAGATCACAAGAACTGCTATATAATATTTGTATATTCTAGATGAGAATATGATTAAGAGGCAGAGCCTCTGTGATAGCATTCCCAGTCAGAGACTGGGAACGAGGTGATACTATCTTTTTTTGGAATTATGGGGGCGTTGTTGGGGATGATCTCCATTTTTGGGGACATTAGCAGAATTTAATTGTTTGCGGCCATTAGTAATAATTTTTAACATTTCCTGTATATCCTGTTCAATATTAGCCAGAACGTTATCGGCGTATTTATCAGCACCATCTTCAATTTCTTCAGCTTGAGAAATTGCCGTTTGGCGCATTTCTTCTAATTCTTGCTGACAAGCGCGACGTTTGCGGTCAATTTCTGCAAGAGTGTCTTGCATCATTGTTTCACAATCGTCCTGGACTTGTCGCCGTAGTTGGTCAGCTTCCCGCTGTGCTTGCCTGACAATATCACTTTCTGCCAAAATTTGCGCTCTTTTTGCTTGGGCTACATCTACAACCTGTTGTCCATATTCTTCCGCTTCTAGAAGAATTTCATTCTTTTGTGCCAAAATATCGAGTGCTTCCTGAAACACTGTTGGCAAAGAAAGACGGATGAAATCAAGTTGTTCTAGTAATTTATCTTCATCTATTAAAGTTCGTCCTGTCAGGGGAATCCTCAAACTAGAGAGAACTATGTCCTCTAAGCGGTTGAGTTCCTGCTGAATATCTACCCCTGCTGTTGGTTCTGGATTACCAATGGAGGGGATACCATTCACATACTCTCTTGGGGGAGGATTGTTGCCGTTGTAGTTGGATTCGAGGCTAGGGATTTTTGGTTGTAGCATTGGTATATATCTAGGGCAATGTGTGGGGGAACAAGATGATCAACAGAGCCACCAAACCTGGCAATCTCTTTTACCACACTACTACTTAAAAAACTATACTCATTTGATGTTGCCAGAAAAACTGTCTCGATCTGAGTAGACAATGTTTTATTAGTGTGAGCCATTTGTAGCTCAATCTCAAAGTCAGAAACCGCTCTTAACCCCCGTAACAAAACTTGCGCTTGTTGCATTTGAGCATATTTTACAGTCAAACCGTCAAAGCTGTCTACTCCTACATTTGGTAAATGTTTTGTAGCTAGACGAATTTGCTCTAATCTTTGCTCTACTGTAAACAATGGCATTTTATGGGGATTGCGGAGGACGGCAACAATGACTCGTTCAAATAGGCGACTACTGCGCTGAATAAGGTCTAAATGTCCCAAGGTGATGGGATCAAAACTACCAGGATAAATAGCAATCACAAGGTTATTTTAAGTGATTATATTGACGGATTTTCCACAGAACTTTATTAAATCTAACACAGGAAGAAGGAGTCAGGAGTCACCGAGTCAGGAGTCACCGAGTCACCGAGTCAGGAGTCAGGAGTCACCGAGTCAGGAGTCACCGAGTTAGGAGTCAGGAAGTCAGGAAGTCAGGAAGTCAGGAAGTCAGGAAGGCGTACTATATTATTGTGTTTTATCTCCATAGATTTCATACTCCTATAGGTAATTTTGTATGATAGTGGATTTTTCTGTTTTGCCGTTGGGGTTTTTATTTACTTCCCCTGGTCCGATTGTGGTTAAATTGGGACCAATTGTTATTCGTTGGTATGGGTTGTTAATTGCTTCTGCTGTGTTAATTGGTGTTAGTCTTTCTCAATACCTAGCCAAGCGTCGTCATGTTAATCCCGATTTAATCAGTGATTTATCAATTTGGTTGGTGATTGCAGCTATTCCCGCCGCTAGGTTATATTATGTTTTGTTTCAATGGCCAGAATATTCTCAACATCCAGAACGGATAATTGCAATTTGGCAAGGGGGTATTGCGATTCATGGGGCAATTATTGGCGGGGCGATCGCGGCGTTAATTTTTGCTAGACTGAAGAAGGTATCTTTTTGGCAATTGACTGATTTGGTTGCTCCTTCATTAATATTAGGGCAAGCAATTGGTCGGTGGGGAAATTTTTTCAACTCGGAAGCTTTTGGCAGACCAACTAGTTTACCTTGGAAGTTATATATTCCCTCAGATCGTCGTCCTTTGGATTTAGTGAATTTTGAATATTTCCATCCCACTTTTCTTTATGAATCGTTGTGGAATTTAATGGTGTTTGCATTGTTAATAACTTTGTTTTTTCGAGCTTTAGCTAAAAAACCCCGGTTGAAAGTAGGGACGTTATTTTTAGTTTACTGGGTTGCTTATAGCTTGGGACGGGTTTGGATTGAAGGTTTACGCACAGATAGCTTAATGCTAGGACCTTTACGGATGGCACAAATGGTAAGTTTAGGGGGAATGACTTTAGGATTATTTGGTTTAGCTTGGCTATATATATTCAAGCGTTCCTTACCTGATGTTGTTGCTGGGGGAAATGAAGAAAAAAATGCCCCAGAGTAATTAATCTCTAGGGCTTAACCAGGGTGCATCTACCATCTATTTCTACTAGGCAAAGTGGCTGAATCCGGAAGGGTACTAGGGAAATGGTAAAAGTTTTTTTTGCAGGGTTTTGCAGGGGGACATTAATGAGTGAATCTACTAATAATTTGAGTTTTTTCAAGTATCCAAATACCTTAGAGCCTGGGGTTTATATTGTTGGTGCTGGGCCGGGAGATCCTGATTTATTAACGGTTAGAGCGCAAAAGTTGTTAGCTGCTGCTGATGTGATTTTATTTGCAGATTCTCTAATTCCCGAACAAATTCTAGATATTTGTCGTCCAGATGCGGAAATTATCAAAACAGCAAATCGGACTTTAGAAGAAATTTTACCACTGATGATTGATGCCGTGCGATCGCATAAATCTGTGGTAAGATTACACTCTGGTGATCCTAGTCTGTATAGTGCTATTCATGAACAAATGCAGCTATTAGCCGATGCTAATATTCCTTTTGAAGTCATTCCTGGTATCAGTGCTTTTCAAGCTGCCGCAGCTAAACTCAAGATAGAGTTAACTGTGCCTGGTTTAGTGCAGACTATCATCCTGACTCGCATTAGTGGCCGTACCCATGTTCCAGATACGGAAGAGTTAGCAGCTTTAGCAGCACATCGTGCCAGTTTATGTTTATATCTCAGTGTGACTCATATCACTGAAGCCCAAGGGAAATTGTTAGAACATTATGATCCAGATACTCCAGTAGCAATTTGCTATCGCTTAGGCTGGCCAGATGAAAAAATCCGGGTTGTGAATTTAGCACAAATGGCAAATTGTACTCATGAAGAGAAATTACGCCGAACGACACTTTATGTGATTAGTCCTGCACTATTACCAGTAAGTGGGCGCTCGCGCTTGTATCATCCTGAACATAATCATTTATTCCGTTCATCACATAGCCTTGGTTCAGATACAACAGAATTGAGGATGTAGAGGCAAAGTTTATCTCGTTTAAATTGACGAATTTTAAATTATCTCCACCGGCAATAAAACTCCTACTCTCCGTGCCTCTGCGCCTCTGCGTGCAAAAAAAAATTAACTCTGCATAACAGCATCCAATAGCAACCCAGCCCCAAACCGAACAGGATCTGTACAAGGTAACTTAGTTTCTGCTATAGTTTGAGCGATCGCATTTTTTGCCTCTACTTCCCCCAAATTCCGAGTATTCAAAGCAATTCCCACCACAGGAACAGGACGAAAAGCCCCCGCACCACTAGCAACAATTTCATACATCCGAATTACTTCCGGTAAAGCTGGAATCGGTATATGAGGATTATTACGGTTGTGAGTTTGTCCCGCTTGATGCACCAATATTAAATGTGTAGGCTGAGAACCCCGAATTAGCGGTAAAGTTGCCGTTGAACCAGGGTGTAAAAGAGAACCCTGCCCCTCAATTTGCAAAATGTCGTAATGTTGACCAAAACGCATTACCAACTGTTCCACCGCACCAGCCGCAAAATCTACCCGCACCGCGTCTAAAGCCACCCCTTCCCCTTCTAACATTAACCCAGTTTGACCAGTGGCCAAAAACTTAGAACGGATACCCCGTAACTTAGCCACCCGGTGTAATTCCAGACTGGTGGACATTTTGCCAATGGCCATATCTGTTCCCACGGTCAATACCCGTCTACAGGGTAAAGTTTGCGCCATTCCTGATGCTACCTCTAAATTAGCCGGCTCTTTGCGAACATCCCAAATTAATTGTCCTGGGTTCAGGAGAGCATTTAATTCCGGTATATTTGCCATTGGTGTATGTAATCCATTTACCAAAGACATTCCCGCTTTCAGGGCATCTTTGATATCCAGCCAATAATCATCAGGAACAGCACCACCTTTAGGCGCAATCCCAATTACCAAAACTTCCGGTTTATACTGTAATGCTGCCGTCACAGATGCCACAATTGGCACATCTCGCTGAATACCTGTTAACTCGACTAAAGATTTACCTACAGTTTCTCTGTCAATCACCGCTACAATGGGGGACTCGCTGTAGCGTAAAATTGATAACCCTGTTTTTCCCTGAACTCCAGTAATTCCCTCATGAAGAAGAATTGCTATTTTTTGATTAAGCGACAGACGCACAATGTTTCACTCCCAAACCAGGTAAATTATTCGGTAAAACTCGCCCATTTTCTACCACAGCACCAGTAAAAGGATCATCAATTAGATTTAAGTGACTATCTAAATCCAAATAATCAGCCAGTGGTGCAAGTTGTAAAGCGGCGGTATTAGCAAGACAACTATCAGAATAACAGCCAAACATGACTTGTAAATTGTGGGCTTTGGCTGTATGAACCATTCGCATAGCTTCGGTGATTCCCCCAGATTTCATTAATTTGATATTAATGCCATCTACATAATTAGCTAACTGGGGAATATCCGCACTGGTAAAGCAACTTTCATCTACAAAAATTGGTAATGAAGAATGTTTTTTTAACTGGGCTAAATTTGCTTCTTCACCTCTTACTAAAGGTTGTTCAACATACTTAATTCCCAAATCAGCTAACCAATTACACATATTAATAGCATCCGTTAAAATCCAGCCTCCATTAGCATCAACAAATACATCTTTTCCGGCGGCTTCTTCCCGTACCGCCAACAACATTTTTTGATCTGCTTCTATTCCCTCGGTTGAACCTAATTTTACCTTGAATAACTGCACATCCATAAATTGTAACCAATCTCGCGCCCTTGCCCTTGCACCTGCTGGAGAATTAATACCAATTGTTACCGATGTTGGCACTATAACATTTTTATCCAGTCCCCACAGTTGCCACAATGGCAAATTCACGCGCTTACCCAACCAATCATGTAATGCCATATCCACAGCCGCTTTGACTGCGGAGGGAATTTGCATTTGTTTTAATAGTGCCTCAATTTCTTGCCGTTGCCAAGGGCTAAAGGATTTAATAATAGGTATGATTTGCTGTAAAGTTTCTTGGATTCTCTCGGTAGATTGCCTGTGATTGCCTACACCAAAAGGTGATGCTTCTCCCCAACCTGTAATTTCTTCTGCGGTAATTTGTACCCAGATATTTGTTGTTTGTGCTGTTGTCCCGCGACTAATTGTGAGGGGAAATCGTTTGTTGACGGTAAAGGTTTGAAAGTTGATTTGCATAAATATATTAGATAGAGAATAGTTACGAGAAATAGAAATTATAAAATGAGTGGGGAAATATTCAGGTTATGGCTTTGTTGCGGTGTCACAATAGTTCAATAAATTCATCCACACTCAAACCCGCTTGTCGAATAATCCCACGCAAAGTACCTCTATCTAGTTCTTTATGATCTGGTACAGATATTGTGGTTCTAGGTTCTTCACGAACCATTATAATGTGACTTCCTCTTTGCCTATCCACAACAAATCCGATTTTTTCTAGTGCTTTTACACAATCTAAACCTGAGATTATAGGTAATTTACTCACACCAGCACAACCTCAACCGTATCTTCTGGAATAGGTTCATTTCTGTCTTGCAAAACTTCAATGTAGAGAGATATTGCCTCTTCTATATTAGCTAAAGCCTCCTCACGAGTTTTACCCTGACTAATACAACCGGGTAAACTGGGGACTTCGACAACAAAATACCCATCTTCACCATGAGATACAAGCACTTTCCGTTGAGATTTCATTTTTACCATAGTTCAAGCAGTTTCTCCATGAAATAACAAACCTAGTTAAAAATATTTTATTCTGGTAAATCATTTATATGATATAACTTGATTTGCCAGTTTGCTTGGTGTATTTTACATTGAGTTGGGTATTTGAAACGCTATGTTGATTATGCAAATTACAAACCGTAATGTAAAATGTTCGTAATATCAAGAAACCTCCAACAATATACATTATGACACAATTTACAGTATTCTACTCCTGGCAATCTGATTTACCCAAAGAAACTAACCAAGGAATAATTCAAGGGGCTATCAGAATAGCAAGTAATAAACTGGAACATGAGTTTAAAGAAACTGATCTACATATTATTATAGATGAAGCGACAAGTAATCTACCTGGAAGTCCTCATATACCATCCGCTATTTTTGATAAAATTTCATCTGCTGATGCTTTTATTTGTGATATAACGACAATTAATAAAGAAGCTATAGAAACTATCAAAAATCTACAAGCTACAGAAGGTAGAACAAAGCCACAAGAAGTAAGAACTGTTCCCAACCCAAATGTAATGATTGAACTAGGATATGCAATTGCGCTTCTTGGTTGGGAGAGAATAATTATGTTATTCAATACATCCTATGGTGATTTAAAAGATACACCTTTTGATATAGTCGTCAATCGCATTACTGGCTATCATTTAAGTCCTAAACCAGAAGATGTTACCGAAAAGCAGTTGCAAGGAAATCAAAAACAACTCAGCCAAAAAATTCATGAAGCCTTAAAACTAATCATTGAAAAATCGCCAAAGAAACCAAGGTACAAAGCTGAACTTACACCGGAAGAAATGAAGCGTAACCGTGATATTTCTACTATCAAAACTATTCTGGAAACAATTCATATACCGAGTCTCAAGAACCATATCAACGAAGCTCCCTACAAAATTGATGGTAAAATATTCTTTTTTCGGGATATTTTCTATGAAAAAATTTATTATAATAGCTACGAGCTTTATCTTTATGATGAAAAGCTTAAAGACTTGGTAACCAAAATTCATGCTCTATGGGATGAAACTCTTTCATACGATCAACATTACCAACCTTCAGTTAGACATGACTTCTATATTTTTAGCAGTCATGACTATATGCCATTTACTAGCAAACAACAAGAAGATTGGAATAATATTGAAGAAGCTTTAAGACAGCTTGAATTAGTATTTAATGAATTTTTAAATTACATTCGGGAAAATTATTTAGAAATTGATCTTAAAGAAACAACCTCTACAGCGTGGCGTAAATATGAAAATTTCATGAATGAAAATAAAACTGACTAAAATTTGTAGTAGTTTGGGTTTCCTAAAGTAAACCCAACATTACAATTATTTTCTATATAACAAGGGGTTTGTGAAAAGTTAATTTTTTAAAATTTCACTCAAATAATCATAAAGTTCTAAACGTTTTTCATGATTCTCCGGCTGATTCAATAAATCATCACCAGCCTTTAAAGTATCAAAAGCAAATTGATAATTTTCTTGCTCACAATGATGATAAAAAGCATCAATATAATCTGTTAAATCATCTTCCCAATCCCAATTTTCCAGCCAATCACCTTCTATATCATCAACATAAAGATGAATATAATCAGAACCATAATTTTGTTTATCTAGCTGCAACTGTTGGGATGCTTCTAGATATTTCCAATCTACCTCGGAAGTTGACTGATTATAAATTTTTACATTCTTAGTCATAATACTATCCAGGGAAGGGTATAACGGCAATAAAAGTGATGGGGTGTTAGCATCAATTGTATCAAAAAGGGGTATTTATGTTGATTAGGGGATATAAAAGTTTTTTATACATCAATAATGACTTTTAAAACATCCTCTTATTCAAGAATCTGTAAAACATGAAATGGTTGATTGTTGGTTTCCCATTGACGAATTGCTAAATAAAGCTGAGTTTTGTAAAAATAAGCTACTTCATAAGCAAGTCGTAAATTACGCTCAAGGCTATTTGCTTCAACATCAACCGTTTTATTAGTTCCAATAGCTTTTCGTAAACCAAGTGATAGGATTTCTACTAAATCATGACCACAACAGACTTGCCAATAATCTTGATTGTTGCTTTTTTCGGTAATTAGCCTTTTTTCTAAATCTTCATCTTTTAAATAAAAAGCTTGAGATTTATTCTTGACTTCTTGAATTAGTTTCACTTCATTAAATTGCCAATTTTTTTCATCAATAAATTTACTAAAAGTTATACCTTCAAATGTCAAATTCAATCCATCAGATTGAGAAATATAACGTAAATGACCAATTGCAATACCAACTGAAATTAATACTTCTCTAATATCTCGATTCAACTGGGTAATTTTTTCTTCAGAACCAAATTCACTAATTACTTTTTCTAAAGCAGGTGATTGTATTAACATAGTTTCCAGATCATGAGTATCGGTGCGGAGTAGATTAGGACTTGTGACTGATGTATTTTGCAGACGATCAAAATCTGCATCAACAATTGCTAAAATTCCCTGAAAATTTGATTTTTCTAAAATTTCTAAAATGGCAATAGCACGCTGTTTACTAGAAGGTTTCCCCGCAGTAATGACTAATTCACAACCTAATTTATCAACAAATCGCTCATAGAAAGTTTTATCAGAACTTCCTTCAACTAATAAGAAAGTTCCTGAATAAGTGCTACGTCGTAATCTTATTTGGTTAGCAACACGGTCAACGGTTAAAAATTCTCTCATTTTGCTGGACCTTTCAATTCAACCGTTAAATCCCAGCGATCTTGTATAATATCTGGTGAATGAGTAGCTATGAGAATATCTAAATCAGCAAGCTTTGTAATCTCTTGCAAATCCTTTAAAAACTGCACTTGCCAACCTACATGAAGAGATAATTCAGGTTCATCAATCAAAACTAAGGAATTAGGTTCAACTTTAAATAGTAGTTCATACAAAAGCACTAATTCATGTTGTTCACCTGATGATAAATCAGTTGGTGATAGAATTTTTGAATCAGATAATGAAGAATCATAAAGTGTTGTAAAAATGAATCCCTTTTCTTTGCTAAAGTTTATCTCTTTGTAGGAAAATTTATTATTAATAATCTTCTTCAATAAATTAATTTTAGTCGCTATTTCAGTAAAAACATTGAGTTTTTTTTCTACATCTTCAATATATACCAATAAAGCATTTTTTGTACTTTCATCTATGTCTTGTGGCTGAATTTGAAACTCTGAATTTTCATCTTTATCCAACAGACCTACTTCTATAAGGTGAGAACGAGTTTCTTCAAGTTCATTAAGTTGATTACGCAGTTGTTCATTTGTTATATCTGATGATGACTGTTGTTTTACTACCCTCATCGGAAAAGTTCTATCAAGAGATTGAGATATTGTTCCATATTCTTTAAATTTATCTTGCATCCGGGTAGCAAGTTCATAAGAGTATGCAGATACAGTTGGTAATATTGAAGGTGTTATATCATCTGATTTGAAACGATGATTAGGAAATAAGTTTAGTAAGCGTTGTGATTCTATAAGGCGAATATCCACATTGTTTTTGAATGCTTCAAAGGATTCGGGTTCTTCTTTATCCTTGATGTGAAATCTTATTTCTAATGAATCACTGAACCTATTTAAAACTTCTCCTAAACTAAATATTTCTTTAGTAGGACTATATAGCCATTTTTCAGATGTTATTTGTTCTAATCCTGGTATAAACTTACCTATATTACCAAGTGAAAAATCTTCTTCATTAGGAGGATATTTTAACTTAATATCAACTATCTTTGCATTGGGATTATGAAAATTAACAACAAAATTTTTCTCTATTTCCTCTAAATTATTAACATTTTTTATAATCTCAATATTACTACCGTTATCAAATTCAATGCAAAATTTACTAAACGGAATTGTTTGTAACTCAGAGTATTGGGAGTTGAAAAATCCATTCAAAATTCGCAACATTGCTGTTTTTCCAAAACCGTTAGGTCCATGAATGACGGTGATTCTATCATCCATATTTAACGGAATTATATGATCAAAAATTCCAAATAAGCCGCTAACCGAAATTTGCTTAATTCGCATAATAATTCACTCTCATGTTCATAGACATTATTAAGCTTGATAGTAGTGGTAGCTTGGTTTGATGCAAAGAAATCCGACACTAGATTTTATCATAAATGAAGACGATATTTAGCTAAATTCAAAATTTCTTGATAATTTATTTCTGATTGTTTTGGATCTTGTAATTCTATCTTTTCAACTAAATAACTATAAAGTTCTAAACATTTTTCGTGATTCTCTAGCTTTTTCAATAAATTGTCACCAGCCTTTAAAGTATCAAAAGCAAATTGAAAATTTCCCTGTTGACAATGATGATAAAAAGCATCAATATAATCTGTTAAATCATCTTCCCAATCCCAATTTTCTAGCCAAGCACTCTCTATATCATCAACATAAAGATGAATATAATCTGAACCATAATTTTGTTTATCTACCTGCAACTCTTGGGATGCTTCTAGATATTTCCAATCTATCTCAGAATTGAACTGATTGTCAATCATTACATCTTTAATCATAAAAATTCCCATCCTGTAAATCCTTAAATCCTGTAAATCCTGATTCTGACAAAAAAACTTTGAACCATAATTTTGTTTATCTAGCTAATATCTAACTTGCTAAAAGCATCAAAGACTTTAAATAAAGATTGATTTCCACAGATAGAAATTCACTAAACTGATCATGATTTTTGACAAAATAAGGCTCTTCTTGTCCTTCACAATATGAATAAGTTGGTGGGTTATCACCTTCTGAAAGTCTGAAAAAGCTGAACTGATATCCCTGGTGCATGAAAAATACAAAAGCATCCTCTGGTAAAGTCTGAGGAAAATCATTTTCTACTAAAAGTTGTTTAGCCCATTCTTGAATTTTTGGCAAATGCTGATAAAAGCAATCTGAACCACGTAAAAACTTGCCTGCCCCATGTCCCATTATCTTCAAAAAGTCTTTGTAAGTTCTGGGTAGATTAATACCTTTTGTGGCAATGAACTCTAACCAATCCATCTTTTTTTAATTCTATACTATCGTGTATTAAAAAGGGGTATTCCAGATAAATACCCCATCAATATTGTCTAAAATTCCAACTTCCTAAAATACCTTAAACTGATTTTTGTATTGGTTCTAGTGCTGGTATTGGTTCTGCTATTACTTCCGGTTCTGGATCTGGTAAACCATAGATAGAACGATAAAGTTTATCGTACTCTTTAGCGGATTCATACCAACTGAAGTTTTCACTCATCCCCCGTTTTTGTAATTCTTGCCATTGAGGTTTGAAACGGAAACCTTCCCAAGCGCGAATCATACAGGTAAATAAGTCCAGAGGTTCATAGCGGTCAAAGCAATAACCTGTACCTGCTTCATTGACTGGATCAAAGTGGCTGACAGTATCAACCAATCCCCCTGTCCGACGAACAATAGGCACAGAACCATAACGCAAAGCCATCATTTGGCTGATTCCGCAGGGTTCAAAGCGGCTAGGCATTAAGAAGGCATCTGTACCCGCGTAAATACGGCGGGAAAGGGCATCATTATACAGCAGGTAAGTGGCCATGCGTCCGGGATAGCGGGATGCGAGTTGCCACATTTGGGTTTCATAATAGCGATCGCCTGTTCCCAAAAGGACAAACTGAGCATCTGTATAAGCCATGAAACGGTCAAGGATTTGTAATACTAAATCCATCCCTTTTTGTTCTACCAACCTTGTCACCATGCCGATTAAAAAGGCATTAGAATTAACTTCTAAACCTACTTCTTCTTGCAGAGCTATTTTATTAGCTTTGCGTTGATCAAGGGTATCTATGGTAAAGGTTTGGTTAATGTATTTATCATTGGCAGGATCATAAATTTCCGTATCTATGCCGTTGATTATTCCTGATAATTTGCCGCCAATAAAAGATAATAACCCTTCTATTTGTTCACCATAGGCAGGTGTTTTGATTTGCTCCGCATAGGTAGGAGAAACTGTATTTACCTTATTGGCAAACTGGACTGCGGCCGCCATGGTATTGTGTCCTTGCATATACCAGGGACACCAGGTAATTTTCTCTAAATACCACCGCCAAGGACCTTGATAAGCGAGGTTGTGAATGGTGAATACACTGGTAATATCTGGAGATTGATTCAACCACACAGGTAACATTCCTGTGTGCCAATCATGACAATGGACAATTTCCGGTTTCCAGTAATTCCAGCAAAATTCCGCCGCACCATTGGAAAATAAAGTAAATCTCCAATCTTCATCTTCCCCACCGTAAACCCGCCGAGGTGAAAAAGATGGATGTTGAAATAAATACAAAGGAACATCAGTTCCAGGCAGTACACTTTCGTAAACTGCAAACTCCTGGAACATGGCTGCTCCCTTCCAAATGGGTTCTTTGGGAACTGGCATTTTGTCGGGTACAAAGCCATAGTAAGGCATGAAAATCCGCACATCATGACCCATTGCTCTCAAGACCTTGGGTAATGCACCGACAACATCCCCCATACCGCCAACTTTGGCAATGGGAGCAGCTTCCGCTGCTACAAATAAAATTCTCATGGTAATTGGTAATTGGTAATTGGTAATTGGTAATTGGTAATTGGTGATTGGTAATTGGTAATTGGTGATTGGGTAATTAAACTCTCTTCTCTTGGCTGTTACCTGTAACCTGTCACCTGTCACCTATTACCCTATGATCCTCGTTGAATCTCGGTGAAGATTTTTTCTAAGATTTCTGTAGCGCCTTGTCCCCTGAGAATACTGGCTAGTTGTGCGCCTAACTTTTCAGCATCAGTAGCCGCACCAGTGACGGTATTTTTTACTATTTGTTGACCATCAACGCTGGCAACCAGACCTTTTAGAGTTAATTCGTCACCATTAATTACCGTATTTACACCAATGGGAACTTGACAACCACCTTCTAAAACTCGTAAAAATGATCTTTCTGCTAAACAGCGATCGCGTGTTTGCGGGTGTTCAATCGCTTTCAGTAAGCTAATTACCTCCGTATCATCTGCCCGGCATTCTATTCCTAAAGCGCCTTGTCCAACGGCATGGAGGGAGATTTCAGGAGTCAGAACTTGATGGATGCGATCGCTCATTTCCAATCTTTCTAAACCAGCTACTGCTAAAATTAAAGCATCATACTCACCAGCATCCAGTTTTGCCATGCGTGTGATCAAGTTTCCCCGCACATCTTTGAAGGTAAAATCAGGGAACTTATGGCGTAACTGTGCCAAACGTCGCAGGGAAGAAGTCCCAATTACCGCATTTGCGGGTAAAGTCTCGATTTGCAGACCTTTATGCTTTTCATGCAATACCACCGCGTCTGCGGGGTTTTCCCGTTCTGTAATCGCTGCCAGTGTCAACCCTTCTGGTAGATTGGTGGGAAGATCCTTGAGAGAATGCACAGCAAAATCAATCTCTTTATTGATCATGCCCAATTCCAGTTCCTTGGTAAATAGTCCTTTATCGCCAATTTTAGCCAATGCCACATCCAGGATTTTGTCCCCTTGGGTAGACATGGTATGGACTTCAAAAGTAATGTGGGGAAAGCTTTTCTGGAGTTCCGCTTGTACCCAGTATGTTTGAACTAGAGCTAGTTGGCTTTTACGTGAACCAATACGAATAACGCGTGCAGGACTAGAAACTGAAGTCATAAAACTATTTGTCAAACCAGGCGATAAATTAACATTTATCTAGACTACCGCAGGGAGTGACGTACCGGATTAGATTAACCTAATTCTGTAAAGATTTTATTTGCCAATAACTTTACATTTATTTACATTAGTTTAAATAAAAAAAACAATTTGTATTCCAATTGGTTTCAATTTCTCAACTGAGATGAACTTGATCATAGTAAACTCAAAGTATAAACTGTACACCTTGCTCTAAAACAACTATGATTAAAGCTATACCAACAGAATACAATGATGTTCAGTTTCGTTCTAGATTAGAGGCAAAATGGGCAGCTTTCTTTGATCTCCTAGAATGGGAGTGGGAATATGAGCCTTGTGACTTTGATGGATGGATTCCCGACTTTTTACTGAAGCTTGATTCTCCCATTTTTGTTGAAGTTAAGCCAGTTTATGATTTTCCACAAGATATTGCTGATGAAATAGAAAAGTCAGGTTGTACAGAAGATTGTCTAATTGTTGGAATGACTTTGGGTTCACTTAATAATAGCTCATATTATGGAGTTCAAATTGGTTGGAAGAGAGTCGTAGACGATGAAGAGGCTATTGATCTGGAATGCGCGGATCTAGTTTCACCAGTTTACAAGAATTGGTTTGAAGTTGTTTTTACTCTGGATAAATATAAGGAAATTACTTTTGATGGCGCACCTGGACACTCACCAGGAATAGTTAGTTTTACAGATGGATGGGAAGATTATGGTTCAAAAGGCTTAGAAAAAGAAGTTCAAAGACTTTGGAAGATGGCAGGAAACAAAGTGCAATGGAAAAATTCGATTAGTTCATAAGTTTAAAATGAACTATAAATAGAACTTCATGTTTACTTTCAAGAAAAACGCATTCGCTATTTTCCCCTTGGTTCTACCACCTTCCGTAAACAAGGGAAAAGAGGAGGAGTAGAACCAGATGAATCCTACTGTCTAGGCATAGAAAAAGAAATTCCTGATCTTGCCATTGAAGTTGTAGTCACCAGTGGGGGAATTGATAAATTAGAAGTTTACAAAAGATTAGGTGTAGCAGAAGTTTGGTTTTTTCAAAACAATCAATTTGCCGTTTATCATCTGCGCGGTGAAAGTTATGAATTGGTGGCAAAAAGTGAATTATTGCCAAATTTAGATTTGTCAATTTTGGCGCAATATGTAGTAGCAGATGACCCTTTAGATGCGGCTTTAGGATTTCGGGAGAAAATCAAAGAAATGGTAAATTAGATCATTCCTGGTCCTTTACCTCTTTTATCAAAATCCTCTGTTAATAAACCTGTTTTATCTGCATTTACTTCTCGCAATTCCTGTATTCGTTCAGCTTTTTCTTGTTCTGCTATTTCCCGCGCATCACCAGGAACTTCATAATACATTTCCGGTTCAACTGGATAATTATTCAATAGCCCCTCTTTATCCACAGTATAACCGTCCGTTGTCCGAATACTGTAAATATCAGTTTGGTCATCAGTGGCAGCACTGGCAAGATCCTCTTCCGTCGGCAAGTGTTTATAATTTACTCCCTCTCGTTTCATTCGGGCTGCTGTTTCAGCGGGAATTATGCCTCTATCATAAGTATCTGCGGTAATCTTCTCATTCATACAATTAACCCCTTGTACTTTTCTAGGATTACCAGGACTAGCTTAGAATTTTCTAGCAGATAAATACACTATCTTAGGATATAATTAATAAAAATACTTTGATTAAAATTCTCTATCTATAGATATATTTGACATCCTCCATGACAAAATAAAAAAATGTAAGCTAGTCTAGAACTAACCTACATTTTATTAGCTTGATAAAAAATCTTTAACCTAAAGATTGTTGTTTAAAAGAGTTAAATTTCTGGGATAATTCTTGCCGAGACTCAAATTTGAGGAGATAACGGAAAGCAAACCAGATAAAGTAAAATATGCCAATCAACTCGAAAATCGGTTGTAGCAAAGGTACACCATTCACAGCATCTAGTACGGCGATCGCTACCTTAACTGTGACCAAAGCTGATAAAATTAAAACTAGGGTGATTAAACCCTGTTTATTGTTGTTAAAAATACTGCCTAAATACTCTGGCAGTTGATTTAAGAATTCAAGAATTTGTCTACTAATTTGCTGCCATTGGGATTCAGGTTCTTTAGCAGCAGGTAATTTTGGTAAACTGCGATTATCTTCACCGGAAAAAGATAAACTATCTTGTGGTGAAGAATAATTTCCTTGTTCTGTTTGCTGTGCTTGAGTTTCCATCATAGTTATCATTTAGGAATTACAACATTTTTGACAAGTGAATAGACATGATTAAAATATCATAGTTTAGAGGCTAAATTTCCAATTATTGAAAAAATAATTTATTTAACCTCTTTGTAACTTATCAATATTTTCTTCCCAATTTACACCATCAAAAGGCACAATTTCAAAATTGCCAATTATATTTCCGTCTAAACACCGCACATTAACATCAATACAATCAGGGTGACTACGGGGAATATAAAAGGAATGAATCCCACAAATACTGCAAAACTTATGTTGTGCTACTTCCGTATTAAATTTATAAGTTTTTAAGACATCTTCCCCTTGTAGCAAAGTAAACTTTTCTTGGGGAACAATCAAATGCAAAAATCCTTTTTTAGCACAAATTGAACAATTACAATCATCAACTTTGTGATTATTAACTACTACCCGAAACCGCACCGTACCACAATGACAACCACCCTCATACGTAACAGATTTATCTTTACTTGACATTAAGTTTCTCCAGTTGATTAACTCTGATTGTAGGTTGGGTTGACAAAGGAAACCCAACAAATTCACTAATTACTTAAAGTTCTATTTATCAACTTGCAAAGAAGAAAATAGCCGTTTCCAATCTAAATTATCAGCAATTACTTCACTTTCCTTAACTTCAAAAGTGAGATTACTGGCTTTTGGTTCTTTAATTGCTTGTACACAAATTTCCGCAACATCATCACGGCTAATTTTTCCTCTAATATTATCACCTTGTTCAAAGATTAATTCCTTCCCCCCTGCTGTTTCCGTCAAAGCACAAGGTCGAATAATTGTATAAGGAATTCCACTAGATTTCAAGCTTTCTTCTCCTCGCAACTTCCAAGTTAAAATTCCTCCCAATTGGTCATTTAATCTCACTGCTGGTGGTTCTTCATCTAAATTAATTCCTGGTCTTCCTGGACGAGTTACCCCAGCAGAACTGATTAATACAAATTGAGGTAAAGTTTCCCCACCATAGGCTTGAATTGATGCAACTTCCAGCGCAAAAATCCCCGGATTAAAAGCAGGATTTAAAGCACCATCATATTCAAACTTACTCAACATTAATTGCAAAGAACAAACTTTACTAACGTCCATTGGTGGACAGTCTTTAACAATTTTGGCACGAAATACCGGAACTAAATCTGTGAAAGGAATCTGAATATCTAGCCAATTATTAGCAACAGTATCAAAAGAATAACTATAACCAACACCGTCCCAAGTTGATTCTGTGCGGATAAATATTTTATAACGTTGACCGTCACCTTTAACCCGCAATTTCACACCTTGATAACCAGATAAATCAACTAATGGTGAAAAATTCTTAGTTCTTACTGAAGCAAAACCCCCAGAATTAGCAGTTGAAACATTACCTGTGAATACTGCTGTATTTTCCCTAATTTGAAAACTACTGGAACTGACACCACCCATAACCACATCATCTAAAGCGCCCCAGATATTTTTGATTTCATCTGATGGTTTAGTAAAATCAAATATCGGTTTTTCACCCACAGAAACTAGATACTTTGCAGCGGCTGTTACTAAATTTTTCACACCTTGATATTCAACATTTTCTGGTGTATCTCCCACAATTTCCGGTAGATAGAATTTCACCCCTTGATTATATTTTGCCCTATCTGGTGTATCTCCCTCCACAGGTTGAACACGCACCGACGTACAACAAATTACAGCTTGAATATTAGCCATAACTAGACTTGTCAAAGTCTCTGATTTCGTAATATCCCCAACTACCAAATCAATATCATCACCCAGAATTGTCCGCGCTTTTGCAATATCTCGAACTAAACAACGGACATTATAGCCTTGTGCTATCAATTTTTTGACAACTCGTTTACCCACACCACCCGTCGCCCCAGCTACCAGAATTACAGCCATATTTCCTCCTGCTTTTGATATATCTTGATGATCTTTTGGACTACCTTGAAAGATTTTTTCTATCCAGTTAAGAACCGGAAATACTTCAAAGTAAGTTAGGGTTTTGATAAACCTGCATAAATCCCATTGAGAACGATCATTGTTACTCATAGTTACGATTTAATCATGTTATTTTAGTCTTATTGTATCAACTTTCGAGTATATAGTAGATAAAATATCAACTCCTGGATATAATTCATTTTCCTCTTTCTCTGCGCTCTCTGTGCCTCTGTGGTTGGTTAAAAAGAATATTCTTTAAACTCAAATAGTATTGCTATACAGCCTTTTTGATGTAACTTCAGAAATATCTCGTCTGCGGTTTAAAGGTAATTTATCTAACCACAGAGGCACAGAGGACACAGAGAGAAGAGGTTAAGGAGGAATTTTTATTGTTCTTAAAAATGGTATTATAATTTTTATAAATTAGGATAATTGCGATGAATCAATCTGAAAAAGCCCAAGCTGAATATGAGAAATTTCCCACAGAATTTACTAGCATTATCATTAGTACAGTAAATAAACAAGGAACTCCTAATGCTAGTTATGCTCCTTTTATTATGGACGATGATAAAAATATCTATATTTATGTAAGTGGACTAGCTACTCACACCCAAAATATTCAAAATCATCCTTTTGTGAGTGTTTTATTTATTGACGACGAAGTTAAAACTCAACAAATTTTTGCCCGTCGGCGGTTAAATTTTGATTGTACCGCAAGTTTGATAGCCAGGGAAACAGAGAAATGGCAGGAAGTTGTTGATAAATTTGAACTTCGGTTTGGAGAATTGATTACGACATTACGCAGTTTACCCGATTTTCGGATTTTGCAACTTACACCAAATACAGGACGGTTTGTCATTGGGTTTGGGGCTGCCTATAATATTAATAGTGATAATATCAATCAACTTGTACAAATTACCAAAGATTCACTTTCATAATTATGCTGCAATTTCAACCTCCTGGGTTTGGTAGTAAATTCATTCATACCTCTTTGGGGGCAATGGTTTACTATACCCAAATTAGCGCCCCTTGGGAAAATGCCAAAGATCAAGATTTACCACCATTATTATTCTTACATAATTTTGGTGGTGGTGCATCTGCTTATGAATGGTCGAAAATTTACCCGGCTTATGCGTCAACATATCGAATTTTAGCCCCAGATTTAATTGGGTGGGGAAAATCTGCTCACCCCGTGCGAGATTATCAAATTCAAGATTATTTAACGACGATTCTTGAATTTATTACTCAAACCTGTAATCAACCTGTAACTGTAGTAGCATCTTCTTTAACAGCGGCTTTAACTATTCGTCTTGCTGTTACTTATCCAGACTTATTTAAAGCTTTGTTTTTAGTTTGTCCTTCCGGTTTTAACGATTTTGGAGAAGGTGCAGGAAGGAGATTACCACTTTCTTTAATTAATACACCGTTGGTAGATAATTTAATTTATGCTTTAGGTGCAGAAAATGAAATTGCAGTTAGGAACTTTTTGCAAAGTTTTCTGTTTGCTAAACCAGAAAGAGTTACCCAAGAAATGGTATCAGCTTATTTAAGTTCTGCACAACAATATCAAGCCAAGTTTGCGGCTTTGTCCTTCTTACGCGGAAATCTTTATTTTGATTTGAGTTTATATATTCAGCAACTTCAAGTTCCAACTGTCATGTTGTGGGGAGAAAAAGCCCAATTTACAAATATGCAATTAGGACGACGGTTAGCAAATTTAAATCCTGGTGCAATTATAGGTTTTCACGAAATACCCGACACTGGAATTCTTCCCCATTTAGAAATACCAGCAGTTGTCATGGGAATATTGCAAAAATATATAGCGGTTATCGGTGGGATATAATACAATCAAGGGAAATCGAGGACGGGGTTTGTGATTTCCTGAGTGTATTTCACTCAAGTTCATACTGCTATAAATAATTTAGTTTTTGCCAACATCATCATTAATTATTTTAGCATAACCACTCTAGGAGATCCAAAATAAATTTAGTATCCGAGTTTTTGATTGACAACATTGCGTAAAGGCAAACCGGAAAGATATCGATTTAAGTTATCTAAAAACAAGGCCACCAAACGCGATCGCAATTGTGAAGATGTTCCTGCACAGTGGGGGGTAACAAAAACATTGGGTAAAGACCAAAAAGGACTTGCCAGTGGCAAGGGTTCCTCCACAAAAGTATCTAATGCAGCACCCCCGATCCAACCTTCAGTTAACGCTTTTAACAAAGCGGGTTCATCAACAACTGCCCCTCTAGCGACATTAATTAGGTAAGCCTGGGAATCCATCACGCGCAACGCTAATTCATCAATCATACCTTGAGTGTCTGACGTTAAAGGAATTGCAATCACGAGATAATCAGCCAAAGGTAGCAGAGAACGCCATTGATCTAAACCCACTATCTGATCAAATGCTGGTAAGGGTTGGGGATGACGGCGAATTCCTAACACTTTCATCCCGAAAGCTTTCGCTCTCTGGGCAATTTCGCGCCCAACGTGACCCGTACCAATAATTAACAAGGTTTTGTCTAGCAACTCCTGCAATTCTAATCCTTTAACCCAAGTTTTTTGATGTTGTAAGGTTTGTAATGCTACGATTTGTTTAGTATGGTAGAGCATAAAAGTTAAAACAAATTCAGCCACAGCAATAGCATTAACCCCCGCACTATTGGTCAGAATCAGATTCCGTTCCAAAAAAGTTGGAGTCAGAAGATGATTAACTCCCGCACTAACGGTATGATGCCAGCGTAGTTTCGGAGCATCTGCTAATACCTTATAGAGAGTCGTTTTTTTGAGATAATACCAATTCATATAAACTTCCGCATCTTGGGGGTTATCGTCAAAATTTCCGTCACTATCAACATGAACTGTCACTACATCAGACGGTAAATGAGGTTCAATCTCAGCCGCTAATTCTACAGGCAAAATAATTTTTAACAACATAGTGATTTTTTACTGGAGTAAGGATAGATCGTCCTGTAATTTACTTTCAGTCCTCTTCTTTTAAACTTTTTGCAACGAAACCTTAAATAGTAACAGAGGATTTCACATATACAATTGGCTCTTAGGTACTTGTTATGCCATGTTTGAAGAAAATTTCTCAGTGGATAAGAGGTTTAGTTTTTGAAGGTTTTCATGGTTTTTCAGCAAAGACTATTTAAAGAGAAAAAAATAGCCCGTCATGACAAAACCAACCACAGTAACACAGGTTCTCACCAGAGAAGGGTTAAGGTAACCGGAGTAATAAGCCCCGCCGTAGCCACCGATAACAGTTCCTACCATCATCAAAAATGCTTGTGGCCAAGCGACAAGATCAGCAAAGATGAAAGTAATAACGGCAAAACTATCAATGCAACCCATTAGCAATATCTTCAAGGCATTCATCTGATTAATATCTTTAATCCCTAATATTTTAAGTTTTGCCAAGATCAAAAAACTCATTCCTCCCCCATAAAATCCGCCATAAATGGCAATTAAAAACTGAATCAATAGAAATTTCAACAGCCGATTCCCAGGTTTTTCACCGATCTCTCGTAAATCCAACTCCTGGGGAGTTATGATTGAATTACTCAAGGTAAATAGGACTGTTGCTAAAAGTAAAAGCCAAGGAACAAGATAGTCGAAGGAAGTATTAGGAATGACAATCAACAACATTGCACCAAGCATCCCACCGACAAGGCTAATACTGCCCAAAAGTAAAGAGATTCGTCCCTCATCTGACAAACGTTGACGATAGACGTAAATACCAGCAATATACCCTGGCAGGGATGCCACTGTAGTTGTAGCATTAGCACTTATAGGGGGGACACCAATCATCAGCAGAGTCGGGAAGAAAATTAAACCACTACCACCAGCGACGGAGTTTAGCACCCCTCCTAATATAGATACAAACAAAAGAAAACAGTTCTGTTGCAAAGAATCTCCTTAACCCAACAAAAAATCAGTATCTTGACGTACAATCATCTGGTATAGAGGTTGAAAACTCAACCAACCTGACTGATGGCTTCCTACTTGGCTACTGGCCAGACTAGCGATTTCTGGGTCTATTAAAATAGGTTTACCGACCGACTCTGCCATTAACTGTGACTGACAACAAATTTCCATTCTGATAAACCACCAAGCCGCTTCATCGACTGAGTGACCGACAGTCAGTAGTCCATGATTGCGTAAAATAACCGCTTTGTGGTCTGAGAGGGCATGAGCAATTCTTTTTCCTTCTTCTACCTTCAGAACTACTCCAGTATAGTCATTAAACACACTGTGATCCTCATAAAAAGCACAGGCATCTTGGGTAATGGGATCAAGGAGACGGCCCAGACTAGACCAAGTTTTGCCATAAATTGAATGGGCATGAGCAACTGCAATAACATCAGGACGGGCGGCATGAATTTGGGAATGAATAGCAAAAGCCGCCTGATTTATGGGGTGGTTGCCTTCAAGGATCTCACCTTGATCATTGACCATAATTAGTTCACTAGCCCGAATGAGACTAAAATGGACTGCCAAGGGATTGACCCAAAAGCAATCTAAATGTTCTGGATCGCGGACGGTGATATGCCCTGCTATGCCGTGATCAAAGCCAAACCGCGCAAAAAGACGGAATGCTGCGGCTAACCGTTCTCGGCGATGCTGACGTTCCTCTGCAAACGAGGTAAATGTCGGGGGTTGAAATATGGATGGGGATTTTTCGTTCGTTAGCATAGTTTTTTCCGATATTCAAGATAGTTACCCTTGATTGAGAGAAGCTTTCCAGCAGGAAAAAGCCCCTAGAATGACAGCAATGATCAATAAAATTGCAGCCCAATGAAAAGTTGTTTGCACCCCGATAATTAATGATTCAATAGGGGCAGTTGTCAGATCAATTTGCATTGAAAAATTAGATTGCCTTAAAGTTAAACTAGAAAATAGGGTTCCCATGGTTGATAGACCTATAGTTTGTCCTAAGTTCCGCGATAAAGATAACAAACTAGAAGTAATTCCTAATCGTTCTTGAGTCATCGCTCCCATGACAGCGCTGATATTAGATGATATAAATATTCCGGTTCCTAATCCATAGGGTGCAATTCGTAAAATGTAGCCTAATATCGTTAAATCTTCGTTGAAGGTGCTAATAGCCAAGCAACCGCCCGCTATGAATAATAGCCCGATTAAACGGATGGTAGAAGATTTAAAATGGTCACAAAGGATTCCAGAAATAGGAGAAATCAATCCCCCCAAAATGGGCGACGTTGCTAATAAACACCCTATCTCAAAACTAGAATATTGTTTCACAAATTGTAGGAAGAAAGGAATAATAAACATAATACCAGCAATAAAAGAATAGACGATGACACTGAGTAATAAGCCTAAACTTAATTGAAGGTCTTGGAAAATTTTTAAATCTAACATCGGTTCTGATACAGAATATTCTACAACTAAAAAGCTCATAAGACCGATAGCTGCAAAGGCTAACCAAGTTAAGGTAATTTTGCTGCTAAATCCCTCTGTTTGCACAAAAGTCATGCTTAACGAAAAGCAGACTAAGGTTATTGCCATAATCAGCATCCCGAATAGATCGAATTTTTGTTGCCTTTTACTGTTAGGAAAGGGAGGAAAAAATAGCACAACAATTGCCGTTGTAATAATCCCAATGGGCAAGTTGATCAAAAATATTAATTGCCAACCCGCTAAACTAATTAGCAGTTCTCCAACCGTCGGTCCAAGGGCAACCCCTACCAAGTGAATTCCACTAATAATTCCTAGAGCCCGTTGACGTTCTTCACTGGGAAAAACTTCTGCAATAATTGCTAATCCAAGAACGGAAATCAAGACAGCACCGAGTCCCTGAATGGCTCGAAAACCGATCAAATAATTAACCTCACAGACAAGTCCGCACATCAAAGAACTTATGGAAAACAGTATCACACCACCCAGATATAGCCACTTTTTATCCCACATATCCCCCAATCTTCCCGCACCCAAAACCATAGCAGTAATGGTTAACAAATAACTTAAAACAACCCATCGGATTAAGGCAGAATTGGTATGGAAAACTTCAACCAATTGAGGAAGAGTAGTATTGACAATATATACATCCAGAGCAAACATCAATGTACCAAGACTAATACCTAACATCGTTAACCATTTTTGGACTGCTGGTTGTTGCAGTTTTTCGGGAATAAGATTGATGGATTTAATAGCCTTGAATTTTAGCAATTATTTTGCTCCTAGTGGGATAATTTTAAGATAGTTTGTTATGAAAAATATGGCTTGTTTACTCCGCCAAAATATGGATTTTTTTATTTAATTATACCAGGACGGATTGAAAATGAACTTGAGTTAACCATTTTTGATATTTAGGGATTTTTCCCATCGTAATATCTAAATAATATTTTTGTAAACTTTTCCCAATCTCGATACTATTAAATATCAAGTTATCAATCTGTTTAATCGGGACAATTCCTATGGCAGTTCCAGTAAAGAATGCTTCATCAAAATTACCAATTGATGAATAAGAAATATGTTCCTCTTTAACGTTATATCCTAAATCAGATGCAAATTGTAACACTGAATCTCTGGTCATTCCTGGTAATATATTTTCCAGGGGAGGAGTATATAGTGTATGTTCTTTTATCAAGAAAATATTGCTCCCTACTCCTTCGGCAATATTACCATCATTATCAAGAAAGAATGCGTCATTAAATCCTTTTTTTCGGGCTTTTTCCCTTTCATAAGTAAAGATTTGATATTGCCCTGACCCTTTGACATCAACGATCATATTTCTCCTATCTTTCCTTAGTTCAGCTACAGCTATTTTAATCCCATCGGCAAAATTGAGGGGAAAATCAACAGCTAAAATCGCTAAATGAATATTATCTTTTGAAAGGGTTAATCCTGGAAAGGTATCTCCAAAATATACGATAGGTCTAATATAAGTTTCTCGAAGTTGATTGTAAGTCAATACATCTTGACAAGCTTGTTCAATTTCCTGGGGCGTAAATTTATCTTCTATCTGATAAAAGAGCTTGCTAGTCGAATGATACAATCTTTGAATGTGGTCAGTTAATCTAAAAATGAATGAACCTTCAGCATATTTTCTAGTTCTTATGCCTTCAAAAGCACCAAAACCATAGTGAAGACCCTGTGATAAAAGTGGCACAGAAATCTCATTATAAGTTTTGGTTATTTTTCCATCAAACCAAACTAAGTTACTCATGTTTTTAAGTTAAATTAACAATTTCATGGTGGTCTTTAAAATTCATTAAACTAATAATTTTGTTGTTGAGTCATTTTGACACCTCAAACTCGATTTTGATAGCCAAATTCAGTGACTAAATTACGAATTGAGTCTTGATTAATTACAGGTAAAATTAGGCA
>NZ_VIKZ01000012.1:0-34771 GCF_009711985.1 Dolichospermum sp. UHCC 0260
TATAGAGGCTACACAACAGATGGGCGACTAAACCGAGATCATGATAGTGTGGCAGCCAAGATACGAAGGTAGAATCAGAATTTGCCTGACTCATTGCCACAATCATCTCTAGGTTATTGAGACAATTGGCATGGCTGATCATCACACCTTTGGGTAGTGAAGTTGAGCCAGAAGTAAACTGCAAGAATGCGATCGCTGATCCATTGATCTCCGGTAAAGGTAAGTTCTGAGAGTTTGCTCGCTCAACAATCATGTCTGTTGGTACATAAATCAGATCCTTGGGCCAGTTTTCTTCCTTACTCAAAGTATCCCGAAAAGCTTGTTCATCCTTGCTAAGAAGTAATATTGCTGAGGCTTCTGTGGCAGAAACAATATCTGAAATCTTCTTGTTGGAACGATTGCGTTTTGGGATATGGATAGGTGCAGGTAAAACCCCAGCATAAAGGCAACCTAAGAATGCAACTATAAATTCAATTCCTGGTGGATAAAGTAAAATCGCATTACGTGATTGTAGTCCTTCAGACAATAATCTTTGAGCTATATTAAACACCTGGGAATACATATCTCCGTAGGTAATATAACTATCTTCTGCACCGTTAATATCGAGCATTGTATAAGCCCTGCTGTTAGGTTGTACCTTAGCTCGGTAAGTAAGTAACTGATCTAATGTATTCAGGGCTTTAAATTCTATCATCTAGGTAAATCTCCGTGACTTATGTATTAACAAAAATCATGAACAATAAATTTTAGATTTTCAGACAGTACAGTGTGATTTTTTCACAATTAGACAATTAGTAAGAGATTATAGTCACTTGCATCCGGTTATACCATAGCATTAGATCAAATTATTTGTATACAACGGATGTATTTGAATATGATATTATTACCATAGATATCTATCTATTATTTAACCTATCATTATATATGACTTAACTACTGTAAAGGTTCACTATAATGTGCATAAACTAAAATCCTTCATTTCAGGTTTTTAGCGATTAACTTCCGATCAATAGTGATAGCGAAGTGCTGCTGCAAGCAGTTCGCTCAAAAAGCATCACAAAATCACGTTGAAATGCCCGAAACCCATACCTCATGGTTGAGCTTGTCAATACGTAAATCCTATTGAATTAGGATATCTGAATTTGTAAAGATATCTTGACAAAGACTTTAGGTTTATTATATTATTTAATATAACGAGCGTTCGATATAGAGACGATAGCTGTTATGCCGAAAATTGTTAATCATGAACAATACCGTAAAGAATTACTCAATAAATGTTTTGATTTGTTTGCTGAAAAAGGCTATGCAGCGATTACTATGCGGCAGATTTCTGCGAGTTTAAAGGTTTCCACAGGTACGCTATATCATTATTTTCCCAACAAACAAGCTTTGTTTGAGCAATTGGTGGAAGAAATTAGTCAGCAGGATATCATTACAGCTTTAACAGAATTTGGAGGAAAAAATAACTTATTAGAATTGATGGCAGCGTTGGGTCAATATCTTGTTAAAAATGAGGATTATTTAATTAAATGGACTTATCTATGGGTTGATTTTTGTCAACATCAAGACTCAAAAATAATGTTGAGTAATAGCACTGTTTTTAAACGGGCTAATCAACGATGTCAGCAAGTAGCCTGTGATTTGTTATGTGTTAAAGATGTGGTATTAGCATCTTTTGTTTTGAGTTTTGTGAATGGTGTTGTTTTAGAGAAATTATGGGGTAATGAGAACATTGATTTCCCTGAACAGTGTAAGCTGTTAGGAGAAATGATTACAGCATATTTACAGCAAAAAGCTGAGGTTAAAATTAATAATTAACCACCAATAAATACCGATAAATTTATTTTGTGATGAGGTAGTTAACATGAGTTACAAACTGTCGTTCAAGTCCCCAAGTCCAGGTTTGATTGGTTTAATGCTTGCGGCTACTGCGATTCCAGTAGGAATTATTATTTATGGAGTTTCCAACTTTGGACAAATGGGTAAAACCTCTGTAAATGAATCAAAACCAATTGTTCCTATCGCTGAAATAGTTACTGCTTTAGGAAGATTAGAACCAGAAACAGAAGTGATTAAATTATCTGCACCTTTAGCATTGGATGGCGATCGCATTGTGGAAGTATTAGTTAAAGAAGGTGCTAATGTTAAAGTCGGTCAAGTAATTGCCATTTTACAATCTCGTGATCTTTTAAAAAATGCTGTTATTCAAAGCACAAAACAGGTAGAAGTTGCTAAAGCTAAACTTGCACAAATTAAAGCCGGGGCTAAATCAGGAGAAATTCAAGAACAGTCCGCAATTGTTGATAGAGTCAAGGCACAATATACAGGAGATAAACAAGCCCAAGCGGAAAATATTGCTCGCATATCAGCCCAATGGGAAGGAGATAGAATTGCCCAAACAGCAACTATTAATAAACTAACCGCAGAACTCAAAAATGCAGAATCAGAATATCAACGCTATCAACAGTTATTTTCTGAAGGGGCAATTTCTAATTCTGTAATTGATAGTAAACGTTTAAATGTAGAAACTGCTAAACAGACATTAAGTGAGTCCCAAGCTATTCTCAAGCGGATTAATACTACAGCTAATAAACAATTATCAGAAGCTAAAATTGCCCTGAATCGTATTAATAATACTAGCAATAAAGAAATTAGTGAAACTCAAGGTAAACTCAATAGTATTGCCGAAATTCGTCCCGTTGATGTGGCATTAGCGAGAACAGAAGTAGAAAGTGCGATCGCTAATTTGCAACGGGCAAAAACTGAACTAGAAGCAGCTTATATTCGCGCCCCTATGACGGGACAAATTATCAAAATTCATACTCGCGTCGGTGAAAAAATTGGTGATGAAGGGATTGCTGACTTTGCCCAAACTAACGCAATGATGGCAGTAGCAGAAGTTTATCAAACTGATATTAGTAAGATAAAATTAGGACAAAAAGCCATAATTACCAGTCAAGGATTTACAGGAGAATTACAAGGTACAGTCCAGCAAATTGGTTTACAAGTCAAACGCCAAAATATTTTTGGTGATCAACCAGGAGAAAATTTAGACAGTCGCATTGTCGAAGTAAAAATTCTCCTCAATCCTGAAGATAGTAAAAAAGTTTCCGGCTTAACTAATTTACAAGTGCAAACAGCAATTAAATTGTAATTAATTTCTCATCAAAATGCATAAAAAAACTCATGATTAATAAAATGTTTCGGAAAACGCCCCTAGCTTGGCGACAGTTGATGAAGGAAAAAACGCGGCTATTAGTTGCAGTGGCGGGAATTGCATTTGCGGATATCCTAATATTTATTCAAATGGGTTTTGAAAGTGCCTTATTTGATTCTGCTATTCAACCTCATCGCAATTTACAAGCAGATTTAGTAGTAACAAATCCTCAATTTCAAACCCTATTTTCAGTCAAAAGCTTTTCTAGAGAAAGACTTTATCAAGCATTAAGTTACAACGGTGTAAAATCAGTCAGTTCTATTTACATTAGTACCGGACAATGGCGCAATCCTCAAACTAAAATAGATCGATCTATCTTAGTTTGGGGTCTAGATCCATCTGCACCTGGTTTAAAGTTTCCTGAACTGCAAGCAAAGAAAGATGATCTTAAACAATTGAATCAAGTTATATTTGATGAAGCTGGTCGTCCAGAATATGGAGAAATTGGCAGTACTTTTCGAGCAACTGGGAAGTTTAACGCCGAATTAAGCGGCAAAAATGTCAGTGTTAAGGGTTTATTCCAAAATGGTGCTTCCTTTGCTGCTGATGGTAATGTCGTCACTAGTGATTCTACGTTTTTACAATTATTTCCTACTCGCAAAGCTGATCAAATTGAAGTTGGGTTAATTACTCTTCAACCCGATGCTGATCTTGAAAAAATCAAAGCACAACTACAAATAGGACTAAATCCAGATCCTAAAAATCCCTTTGTTGAAGTTGGTACTCCCGAAACATTTGCCCAAAAAGAAAAAACTTATTGGGCTGAGGGGACAGGGATTGGGTTTATTTTTAGTTTGGGTGTAATAGTCGGTTTTATTGTTGGTATTGTCATTGTTTATCAAGTGCTATATTCTGATGTTTCTGATCATTTACCAGAATACGCTACTCTCAAAGCAATGGGTTACACTGATAATTATCTATTGCGAGTTTTATTACAAGAAGCATTGTTTTTAGCTGCATTGGGTTATTTACCTGCATTTTTCCTATCTTTTGGGTTATATCAAGTTACATTTGCCGCAACTCTTTTACCAATATATATGAAGGTAGATCGGGCAATTAATGTTTTTTTCTTAACAGTAATTATGTGTACTGTTTCTGGCGCAATAGCGATGCGAAAACTCCGTTCTGCTGATCCGGCGGATATTTTTTAACCTAACAATTTTTATATCTCACGCAAAGGTAAGGAACTATGTCATTGGAAGTTACAACTATTCCTTCTGAAGTTATTTCTAGTTCAGAAACAGTTATTTCTGTTGGTAATCTTAATCATTATTTTGGTAAAGGTGCGTTGCAAAAACAAGTATTATTCGACATTAATTTAGAGATTAATGCGGGGGAAATTGTCATTATGACTGGTCCTTCTGGTTCGGGCAAAACTACCCTACTATCATTAATGGGGGGTTTACGTTCTGCCCAAAATGGCAGTTTACAAATATTAGGACAGGAAATGTTTGGTGCAAAAAAAGGGCAATTAACTAAATTGCGTCGCCAAATTGGTTATATTTTTCAAGCACATAATTTGATGAGTTTTTTAACAGCCAAAGAAAATGTGCGAATGTCTTTGGAGTTACATGAAAATCATCTCAATGGCGATATTAATGCTACAGCTACAGCGATGTTAGAACACGTCGGTTTAGGAGAACATATTAATTCCTATCCAGAGAATTTATCCGGTGGACAAAAACAACGGGTAGCTATAGCCCGCGCTTTAGTCAGTCATCCCAAAATAGTCTTAGCAGATGAACCGACAGCTTCATTAGATAAACAATCTGGCCGTGATGTGGTGGAATTAATGCAAATGTTAGCAAAAGAACAAAACTGTACTATCTTATTAGTCACCCATGATAACCGCATTCTCGATATAGCTGATCGGATTATTTACATGGAAGATGGACAATTGAAAAGTGATGGTGTAGATATGGGAGTTAAACTAAATTAACACTTATTTTATGATGAATAATAACACAGCCTCAATTTCAATATTGAAGCAATAAATTCGCAAAAAATGAGAATTTATAACTTATCCAATTAACGGCAAAATTCTTTGCAGTTCTCCACACGCAGCTTTTAAAGAAGGTGGTGCATTCTCATCTAAATTACCTTGATAACACTGGTTGACTAATTGCTCAACATAGGGTTTGCAAATAGACTCATTTTTATCGAATTTGGGATATGGCTTTTCAGCTTGTTCATCAACATTTGTACCTTGTAAATAATATATCCAAGTTTCAATATTTCGTTTGGGAACAAATATTGCGATCTTTTCATGAGGTTGACGCAGTTCTTGTGCATTTTCTAGAAGTGCATCATCTAATTGCTTTAGTCTTTCTTCGACTGTTTTTTTATCTGCATCAATTAAAACAATGAGCATTCCTGAAAGATAATTTTTGCTACGATATGCTTTGACTTCTTTAGGATAATTATCTCTAACGAACTGCTCACCTGCTCCTTCTAGACAGATTTTAGGTTTAATATTTCCAGTAAATCCTCTTTTTTTTAGGAAATGACGAGCAAAAATCTCCTGTTGTTTATCCTCACATAATATAGTAATCTGTAATCTACGCTGGGTCATATAGCCATCCCCTTTCAATCAATTCTGAAATGGCTAATCCAGAGTTGTCAGCCTCTTTATTACTAATTTTTTTGACTCTTACAGGTGTATTACTTTGGCGCTCAAACCAATATCCTATAGGTGAAGCTAGTAAATAATTAATTAATACAGGATGATGTGAAATTAATAAAGTTTGTAGTTTTCCTTCATCACAAGAATCATACAGTTGAAGTAGCCAAGGTTGAATTTCTGGAAGCGCTAAAAAGTTCTCGGGTTCATCAATACATAAGGTATAATCCTCGGATTGAGTGCAATAAATAAGCGTGTACAAAACAATCAGTGTTTTTTGTCCATCAGACAATTCATTAAAGCGATAATACTTGTCTAAAAATCGCAACTGTAGACTTGTAATTTTACCACTAGATTCAAATTTAAAACTAACAAAACCATCTAATACCTGTTTCAGGATAGTCATTAATTCAGCAACTTTTCCCTGATCTTGAGAAATATAACGATACCAAGAAACAAAATTTTCCATCCTGAAAAGCAGTCTTGTTTCTTCCTGTTCACTCTCATCAGACATTAGACTAGGAACTATTTTGACAATTACGAATCGCTCTATCCTATTCTTAAACCAAGTCAATTTTGTGTTCTTTGATCTTGGCATCAATGTTGGTAGTATTGACTGTGACCAATCAAACGAATATTTTATGGACTCTGAATAATTGTCTCCAAATAGTTGAACTTCACCTATTTCAAATTTCAATAACGGTTGGTTATCAAACCATAGTCGTTCATATTCAACACGGCTATTTTCCTGATTATGACCAATAGCAAGTTCATATTTATAATTACCACCATTCCCCACAATTTCTAATTCAAAATGCTGAATTGTCGAAGTTTGCCAGCGTGTACAGTCAGAAGATTTAAATATTCCTTCGACTTTATCATCGCCTCTTACAAAAGCTTGAATTTTCCTCAATACATCAAAAACAGTTGATTTACCTGCTCCGTTACCACCAAGAAACAGGTTAATTGAGTCAACATTAAGCTCAAAATTTACCAAGCAGCGAAAGTTATCAATATAAATACGCTTCAGCATAAAACTTTTTCTCCTAACCAAACACCATCATATAGCGCCAATTACTATAATTACATAAATCATATTAATCATATAAATCACAGTCCAGACCGTAATATAGTACAATTGCTCTATACAGACAAAACATAATGCTCGTTCTAGTCAAGTGTAATATAGAAAAACAATGATCCGTGTGATGATTGCCCTAACTAATTATGCTTGACTTTTCTCGTGAGGTGAAATTCACCGTGAGAAAAAGTATTAAAAATCAGGAGAAGACAATGAACAGTTGTATTTTGATGGCAGAAATTTACGATAATCCCCAACTGCGTCACACACCAGATGGGTTAGAAGTTACAGAAATGATCGTTCATGTCGCGGGAGCAAAACCAGAAGATCCAACGCATCCTTTAAAAGTCGTAGGTTGGGGAAATTTAGCAAAAGAGATTCACCAAAGTTATCATCAGGGCGATCGCGTTATTATTGAAGGGCGCTTAGGCATGAATACAATTGATCGCCCCGAAGGATTTAAGGAAAAACGCGCAGAATTAACAGTCCAAAGGATTCACGCCATCGGACAAGGTACTTATACCAGTTCACCACCAGCAGCCACGAGAACCACACCAGCCTATGAAACCCCTGTAGCGCCACCAACCTACAGCCAGACTAATTATGAATCAAACTATCCGACATCAGCCCCAATGCCCCAGGTAGCGCCCTCTCAGCCGGCATATCAACCCGCCCCTGTGCAGTCTCCATCCCCTGTAGGAGTTACGCCAGAACCCGATCCAGATGACATCCCGTTTTAGTCATCACCTTTGTAGAGACGTTCTTTGTAGAGACGTTCCATGGAACGTCTCTACATTCTTTTTCAACCTCCACTGACTTCACCCCATTCCCGAATTGCTGGAAATACGGATGAATAATCATCTTCTGGATAGGACATTTTCATAGTTGCGTGTAAGATTTGCCTTACACCCTCAATGCTGTTGAGATTCAAACCCAAGGATTTCGCTTCCGAGATAAATAAATCTATTTCTTTGATCAGTTGTTTTGTCGGCAAGTTGGCGTTATTATAATTGCCATCTAACATTCGCCGCAAATTTTGATCAAAAGTAGGCGCATAAAGTTTACTTTCGCGCAGAACCTGCATAAACAAATCAACATCAATGCCTTGCAACTGGATATATGCCAAACTCAGAGCAAAGCTAGTTGTGAGAGAAGCAATCAGTTGATTGAGCGCCAGGGTGAGGTTTGATGCCGAACCCACAGCGCCTATATATACAGGATTTTCGCCAAAATGTTGGAGTAACTTTAAATGACGCTGATATTGTTCTTCCTCTCCACCTACCATGACAATTAATTTGCCAGTTTGAGCTTCGGGAATACTACCGAGGACAGGTGCTTCTATATATTCACCACCAGCCGCAACTACTGTATCTCTGATTTCTTGGCTTTCTAAGGGATTAATTGTCCCCATTTGAATGATGCTGCGTCCTGATAAAGTATGCCAAGAAGTATCTGTCAGAAGTACATGATAAATAGCTGCGGCGTTAGAAAGCATTAGCACGATACAGTCAGCAGCACGGATGGCTTCGCGGGGTTTTGTCACAATTTGCGCCCCTGCTTTCCGTAACGGTTCTAATTTTTCTGGGGTGCGATTATAGGCAATTAGTTCTATATCGGTAGCTAATAACCTTTGAGCCATCGGTAGTCCCATCAATCCAGTTCCCAGAAATGCCACCTTCATGTTTTACGTTCCTTTGTCAGTGGTCAGTTGTTAGTAGAAGAAGTCACCGAGTCAGGAGTCAGGAGTCAGGAGAAAGAAAAGTGAAAGAATAAATAAAAAAAGTTCTTTCCGTTTCCTCTTCCTTTTTCTTTCTCTTTCCTCTTATGACTTTTATGACTTTTAACTTTTGACTTCCGCGAAGTGGTACTAGCCTCCAGCGGCAAAAGTCACCATAATGATGACGGAAAGTAAGAGTCCGGGGGAAAGTAGAGTTACTAGCACTAACAGATCATGAGCATTCATAATTATTTCTCTTGGGTAGATTTTTGACTTAAATGTCATCTCTGTTATGCTAGTGCAATCAGGACTAATACAGGATTGTTAAAGAGATTTTTAACCTTTCTCTTTGATCTCTACTCTGGTACGACTAATCCCTGGAGTGGTTGTGATGCTTCTTGTTCAGTTAGTCCCTGGCTTTGGACTAAAACGCCAAAGTTGCCTAGTCCTCCTGGGTTAATTAGTTGGTGTAATCCTTCTCGGTGTTGTAGCAACTGTGATATTGGTTGCTGTTGAGAGGAGAGTGCAGCTAACCTTTCACCTATTCCCAATGCCATCAAAAATAGCCCTTGCTGAGTCCAACCCATGTTTTTGAGTCCGCACCGTTCACCCCAAGATGATAAGGCTGTAAAGTCAACATGGGCAGTGATATCTTGTTGCCCAATATTGATATAAGGATTATCATGATGACGATGCTGGTAGTAGCACTGGAGAGTTCCCTGCGATCGCCTGGGGTTATAATAACGATGAGCAGGGTAGCCATAATCAATTGTTAGCACATACCCGCGTTCCAAGCAGTCTGCCACTATACCCAACCAATTCAAAGCTGCTAAATTAATTTCACTACGATAGCCATTTTCATAAGTATTTTGGCTTAAATCAATTTCCACTAACTTAAAATATTCTCCTAATTGTGGTGTTGATGGTTCTCCTATTATTTCCATAAATAGAGGTTTACCTTGAGCGGAGTCGAAAGGTAAAGCAGAATTTTCTTCCTCCGATTGTTGCCCAATCGTGACATAAATTTCCCGCAATTCTCCTGCTGCTAAAGTAAATTGGTGGACTGGAAAAGCATCTACTAATTCATTGGAAAAAAAGCAGCCGTTAATAGATTTGGAGGGAATTTCTTCCAAGTTACACCAATCTACAGCAAAATCTTGTAACCGTTGTTGTTGTTCTCGTTTTAAACTTTGTGATTTTTCAACAATAATATATTTGACTGCTGCCAAAAAATCTGGGTATTGTTGCTGTATATAATTGAGAATATGGGATGCTAATATACCTTGTCCTGCTCCCATTTCTACCAAATCAAAATGGATAGGTTTATCTAGAATCTCCCACATTTGATAAAGTTGCTTTGTTAGTAATTCCCCAAAATCAGCGCCTAAACTAGCAGATGTGAAAAAATCACTACCGCGAAATCCGATTTTGATAGCATCACTAGAATAATAGCCATATTCTGGATGATATAACACCATATCCATGTATTCTGCAAAGGTAATTCTTTTTTGAGGACTGGTGATAATCCGATGGGCTATAATTTGACATAACGGGGAATGAGAATCCATAAAGTTTGTAGTTGATTGTTAACTAATGCTTCTAACTCAAATAAAAGAATATGTCGAATATTTATTCATTTAGCCAACCGAAAAGTTGACCTACTGTAAGATTAAAGGACTCCGCAAAAGATGGAACAGGTAAGCTATCTGTTTCTAGTTCAAATAATAGAATACGTTGATCAGCAAAATACACAAAAACTAATTTTTCTGCGGGGTCAATTAGCCAACCCATTTGAGTACCATGACTAAGACAATGGAGGATATTCCGAACAACTTTAGTTTGATTTTGTTCAGGAGAAAGTATTTCAATTGTCCAGTCAGGAGGGATAGCAAAGGTGTTAGCAACTTCACCATTTTCATCGCGGGGAATGCGTTCCCAAGTGAATACGGCAATATCAGGTACAATGGATCTACCGCCAAAGGTACAGCGTAATTCAGAGTATGCACGGGCTATACGCTGGGGTTTGAGAATGATATTAGCCGCAGAGACAAAATCGCTTTGAACTGTGCTATGTTTTCCTTGAGGCATGGGTTTTTGAATGATTTCACCGTTAATAAATTCGCTTGCCGGCTTTGTTTCTGGCAATTTGAGAAATTCGTCAAGGGTTAGCGTTTTGATAGGGGTTTGAACCATTACCATTTCGGGTTAGTGGATTATTAATATTGTATCGTTTTTTAATTATTGTCAGAATCAGGATATCCAGGATTTTAGGATTTACAGGATGTTGGTTTTACTTGTGGTGTACTAATATTTTAATTTGTCAGAATCAGGATGTCCAGGATTCTAGGATTTTCAGGATGTTTTTTGATGATGGTGTGTGGGTATTTTGGGATTTTCAAGATGTTTTTTTAATAATTGTCTTTAAATAATTATAAACAATCTAAAAATTATCATCCTGTACATCCTTTAATCCTGGTTATCCTAATATGGCTTGCGCCACGCTTCGCTATCAGACAAATACAACTTTTATCACTAACAAACAATCTAAAAATTACCATCCTGTACATCCTTTAATCCTGGTTATCCTGATTCTGACAAATACAACTTTCATCACCAACAAACAATCTAAAAATTACCATCCTGTACATCCTTTAATCCTGGTTATCCTGATTCTGACTTAATAATTTTCTGTAACCATTAAATATTACAGTTTACAAGTCTCGACGCGAGAGAAGAGTCTCTCCTTCAAACACACCCCCACCCGAACACAACACCGGGCGTGAAGGGAGGTGGCCTTTGGGCGCTTTTTTGTCAAAAGTAATATCCTTGTACCACAACCAGCTTCCTCCTTTTCTCCATCCTACCTCCTCCCCGAACTTTTTCCAGATTTCAAGATCATATTCTCTCGTTCCGCCTAAACCTTGATAAATGCGTTTCTGGACAGAAAACCCAAATCTTCCATCACTGTATTTTACCCATAATTGGTCAATTGTGCGAAGGTCTGCACAGGGAAAATTATCAATACTCTTATCATCTAACCAATCTTCCTTTTCCCGTTTTGCAACCGCTAACATTACCCTTTCTGTTTCCTTATCCGCTTCTTTCCAGTTCCCTGCTTTAAGGTAGTTTTGCAGTTTATTATAATCCATCCCTACATCTGATTTTAATTCTACTTCATTACCATTATTCCCACTACTTAAACCAGGAAATAAACCCACCCATTCCTTCATGCTTTGCGGACGGTTTATAGGTTCTAATTCTAAACCTTTAACAATCGCTTGATTTAATTGATCACTAATTCTAGAATTTAATTTCTTCGGTTCTATTAAAGTCCGATTATTTAGCTTCCTCGCTAAAGATGCAATAGGGGTATCTCCAGTCACCAAATAAAACAAAGAAGCAGCTAAAGTATAAACATCTATAGTTGCTGATTTTTCAGTTTCTAACATTTGTTCCCAAGGTGCAAAAGCTAAATTAGCAACTTGATTAATACTTTGACTATTGACATTTCCTGCTAAACCAAAATCTATTAAAATTACAGTATTGCTATTTTCTCGTAAAATCATATTACCAGGATGTGCGTCCCGGTGAATAGTGCCATTTTGATGACAGAGAGATAAAGCATCAGCAATTTGTTTAATATAATCAATAGCAGTTAATTCTGATAAAATGCCCTTATCTTGGATTAAATGATATAAATTTTCACCTTTCACAAAATCCATGACTAAACATGGTAAATCATCTTCTTCAAAAAAGTCTATAATTCTAACAATATTGGGATGATGATTTTGAGATATTTTGGCTAATGTTCTTCCTTCCTTGCGAAAACCTTCCACAAATCTAGGATAATTAGCATCTCTACACAACCGACTATTAGGAGTTTTAATAACAACGGGAAAATTCAATTCTTGATGTTTAGCTTTATAAGTAACACCAAACCCTCCTTCTCCAATTTCTGTTTCTACGACATATTGGGGACGTTGTTTTAATGGCTTTCCTGGTTTCAGCATAGACAGATAGATGATTGAGTATATACGTGATTATAACATTTCCTAGTTTAATCAAGTACAAAATTAGCATTTCTCATCTGTGTTCATCTGCGTTTATCTGCGTTCAATTAATTATCCTGAACATCCTCAAATCCTGAAAATCCTGATATGGCTTGCGCCACGCTTCGCTATCAGACAACTTGTAAAAATATTACCATTTATTTTATCCTAGATAAAGCATCTAAAAAACAAGCGCCATGCCCAAACGTCTCCTAGTGGTTGAATCTCCCGGAAAAGTCAAAAAACTGAGTCAAATTCTCGGTGCAGATTGGATTGTCCGCGCTAGTTGTGGACATATCCGCGAACTCAGTAATGAGGGTGATGATTCACTAGGATTTACAATGGATGGTAATACTGTTCGCTGCAATTATATCCCCCGTGACCAACGGGCAAAAGAAACAATTCAACAATTAAAAGCCGCTGTTAGGCAAGTTGATGAAGTAGTTTTAGCTACAGACCCAGACAGAGAAGGAGAAACCATTGCTTGGCATCTTAAAGAAACGTTAGGATTAAAAGACCCCAAACGAGTAGTTTATACAGAGATTACACCATCAGCGGTGCGGAATGCGATCGCCCATCCCCGAAAACTTGACACTAATTTAATTGGTGCAGGATTATGTCGAGATTGTCTGGATAAATTGGTAGGTTACAAAGGTAGTCCCCTTGTTTGGGCATTAAATAACGGGGCAAAAAGCGTAGGTAGAGTTCAAAGCGCCACATTACACCTGATTTGTCAGCGCGAAAGAGAAATTCTGGCCTTTGTTCCCCAAGATTACTGGAGTGTGTGGGTAGATTATCAAGAAGGATTTCGGGCTTTTTACAAAGGTACGGCAAATACTGAGAAAGAAACATCAGAACCAGAAACAGAAACTCATGATGATGCAGCTAGTAACAACCCAGAAAAACCCGAATCTCAGCGCGTTCTCTCGGAAGCAGAAGCAAACAGATTAGTTGAGGAAGCAAAACGTCATCCACATCAAATTATTCACTTAGAAGGGAAACTGGTTTATCGTCAACCCCCTCCACCATTTACCACCTCTACCCTCCAACAAGCTGCCGGTTCAAAGTTGAAATTTTCCCCTGACAAAACCATGCAGGTGGCACAAAAGCTATATGAGGCAGGATTAATTACATATATGCGAACCGATTCAGTGATGTTGAGTCCTGAATTTTGTGCTAGTGCGCGTCAATGGTTGGAACAAAATGACCCTGAGAATGTCCCCCAGCAAGTAGCCAAGCAGCGCAGTAGTAAAACGGCTCAGGAAGCACATGAGGCTATTCGTCCCACAGATGTCTTTCGTCCTTCGGTGCAATTGCGGGCAGAATTACCTGAAGATGAGTTTAACCTATATGTGATGATTTGGAAAAGAGCGATCGCTTCCCAATGTCGTCCAGCACAACTTCGTAAAACTCTGGTAATTACGAAATCAGGTAATATCTTATGGCAAGCTAGAGGGCAGGTAATTGAATTTTACGGTTATGCAAAATATTGGCTGAATCTTAGCAAAGATGCAGTTTTACCCTTATTGCAACAGGGACAAATCCTAACTTTAGCCAAAGCTGGACATGACCAAAAACAAACCCAACCACCACCCAGATATAGCGAACCCAAACTTGTCCAATTAATGGAACGTAAAGGCATTGGTCGTCCTAGCACTTATGCTCCGACAATTGCTACTTTAAAGAAACGCAATTATGTGGAGTTGAAAAAAGATAATCTTCAACCCACAGCTTTGGGTTTAGAAGTTGATGAATTTTTACAAAAGGCTTTACCAGATTTATTAGAAGCGGAATTTACTGCTAAAATGGAAGATGCCTTAGATGCAATTTCTGAAGGAAAAAACTCTTGGCAACATTACCTAACTACTTGGAATCAAAGTTATTTTGTTCCTGCACTTTCCAAAGCTAAAACTGTGGTTGTTAATTCATCAACTACAGGTAAAAACGATAATTTTGTTGAGCGTAAATATGAAACTTCAAAAACTCGTTGTCCTGATTGTAAGAACTGTTTAGCGAAAATTCCCAGCAGTAAAGTTAAAAAGAAATACTTTCTTAAATGTGTGAGTGGTTGCGAAAACATTGTGCTATTTTGGAGTGATTTTCACAAAAAGTGGGAAGCACCGAAAACTAAAACATCTGCAGATGAAAATGCTCCCAAACCTTCAGCAAAAATCACTGCATATCCCTGTCCTGTATGCAAGAAACCTTTGGAGGAATACAGTTACCTCAAAGATGGGCAAAATAAAACTATGCTGCGGTGTTCTGGTCAGGATTCATGGAAGGATACCAAACATAAGGATGTGGCTTATTTTCATACTGCAAAAGGATGGTGGAGTCCTAAATTTGGGAATTTAAATGATTTAAACGCAGATGAACGCAGATAAACGCGGATGAATTAATGGATTTGATTTTTAACTCTTTAAAATGTTAGAGTCTGTGGCTAAAGTTCGCGCTGCTGTTTGCATTAGTTCAATATCTGCTACAGTCCAATTACGGGAACTTTGACAATGATGTGCTACTAATAGTCCCCATAATCCTCTTGGTATCAAAATTGGTACTACCAAATTAGCGCGAACTTGCATACTGCGAAGAAAATCACGGTGACAATCCTGAATTGCTTCTAATTCTATATCAGCGATCGCTCTAACCCGTCCTTCTAAGTACAAAGCAGCATACTCATGGTTAAAACAATCGCTTGCTCCTGTAGAACCGAGAATTGAATATTCATCAGCACTCAATGATTCAAATGTTACCTGCCCTTGCCATTTTTCATAAAAATAATACAATACTACCCGATCAGCCTGGAGTGATTCTCGCAGTTGATTTGTCGTTTGTCTGATCAGTTCATCCCGTTGCATTTTGATGACAAGACGATTGAGTAATTTTCGCAAACCCTGATTGGGGTGGTAACTTGAGCGATTTTCAAATTCTGGGAAAGAAGGTTTACCTTGAGCGGAGTCGAAAGGAAGTTGCACAGATTTAAAATAATGACTAACTAAACAATTTCGGATTTCTATAGTAACTTATCAGACATTTTACCGAAAATCGTTCTTATTTTATAAAAAAATAATGTAGTTTATTAACCTGGTAATTGGTAATCGGTGATTGGTAATTGCATGATTAAACTTTTACCCATTACCCATTACCTATTTTCCTAAGAGACTTCCAATTAAAAAAATATCCCAAAATCTCTTGTGGTGCGGGCATCTTGCCCGCTAACAACACAAGGACGGGCAAGATGCCCATCCTACAAAATTGGATCATCTTTTTTGTGGAATTCTCTAACTAACTCCAGCTACACTGGGTGAATTCACTTTCAACCGTTTTAACATCGCTTCCCGTCCTTGCATTGCCAAGGTATCATCTATTGGTGACAGTTTGATTTCCTGTTGATATTTCAGCCTTAACGCCGTTTGAATTAACCAATCAGCAACGAAAGGATTTTTGGGTAATAATGGCCCGTGGGAATAGGTAGCGATCGCATTTTGATAAAACGCTCCTTCTGTGCCATCTTCTCCATTATTCCCCAAACCATACACCACACGCCCCAAAGCTTCCACCTGCCCTAATGTCGTCCGGCCACCGTGATTTTCAAACCCGATTAAATAAGGTTTTGTCCCTGTCATTGCTTCTATTTCCTGTGCCAATCGTGAAGCTGTAACTTCTATCACTAAGTTACCAATACATCTTTTCGTATTTTCACCAGGATGAATAGAAACTAAATCCAAAATTCCCAAACCTTCAATTCTTTGTCCAAAGGCTGGTTCATAATAATTTCCTAGCAATTGGGGAGAACCACAGGTAAAAACTCCCGGCGTTCCATGTTCGATTTTATCACGCATTGCCTCCGCTTTTGCCCCTTGTAAATCCCGCATGACAATTTCTTGCTGACGGTCTTGTGCGCCCCCACCAACAATCACATCTACTGATTTTATATCCTCAGCGGTGGAGTCTTGGTCTAAGGGTAATACGATCACATTATACCCCCGCCATTGAGCGCGGCGTTGAATAGTGATCACATTTCCGCGATCGCCGTAGGTACTCATCAACTTAGGATATAGCCAACCAATAATGATTTCCATCGGTTTATAACTTATAAAACCTCTAATATAACGTTAGTCGGGAATAAGTTAAAAACTAATCATTAAAAAAGCAGATTCAACAGGCTTTTTAGGAATTTTTAATGGTGAGTTATTTTTGCAGTGCTGTACTAGCAGCTTTCCAACCATTCATACTAGGTGGGAAACCTCGCACATTCTCATAACCCAACAAGTGTAAAGACATAACCGCCATTGCGGAACGATAACCAGCGGAACAGTAAACTACTACAGGCTGTTTTTTCGGAATCTTGTCGAGGTTTTGCACCAATGTCCGTAGAGGAATATTGATAGCATTACCAATATGACCCGATATATACTCAGAAGGCTCTCTGACATCCACCAGAAAAATATTATCTTGTTTCAACAACTGTTGCAATTCTTCCACTTTCCCTACGGTGTAATAGTTTGCAGGTATGGATTTGAGGTAATTATCCACCATTGTTTGCTCTTTAGCGTTAGAAGTATCTATTATTGCCATTTTCTGCGTTGGTGATAAAGGCAATGCTACGGCTGATGAGTCATAGCTAACACCAAGAAAGGCATAAATAAATATGCAGAAACTCGATAAAATTACAGTTAAAAAACGTGGGATTTTCATAAGTGATTATTTGCTGAAGATTTTTCTGGGAAAGTTTCATTATTTTTATCCCCATATTATTGAGAATTAACTTAATTTATCGCTGAAAAATAATTAGTGAACCCACCAGGGTTTTTGCCCAGTCCGGGGATCAATTTCTGTCCAGGGAGAAATGCGGATATACTCCCCCTCCAAGTTCACACTAACAAGCTTGAGAGGAAGAGGTGCAGGACCTCGTACTACTATGCCGTCAGCATCATAGCGAGAACCATGACAAGGACATTGAAATTGATTGTCATTGGGATTCCAAGGAAAGGTACAACCCAAATGAGTGCAGTTATCAACAATTCCCCAAGGGTGCAGAGTGCCATCTGACTGTATTGTTAGGTAAGTAGGTTCTGCTGCTAAACCCGCAACTAACGCACGAGTACCAGGAGATTCAGCCAAAATCTGCCTAGAAGGAATAAGATTTCCCTTGATATCCTTAGCTAAAATAGAACCATCTTCACCTCCTTCTGTGGGGGCGATAAAGAATTTAGTCACAGGATACAATACACCAGTGGCTGTAGTAGCAACAACTGCACCTGTAAGAAAATTGAGTAATTGTCGTCTCGACATTGAAGGACTTTCTAGAGGGAGACTCTTTGTCATAATTTTATACTTTTAATCTTTAGTATGTTTATAATCCTATTCATGATCATTATTTGTAGCAGTCCGATTTGACTTATGAAATCACTCATAAGATAGAAAACAGCTAAAGAAGGGGCGTAGATATAGAGGCAATATTGTTGCAATATATTAATGAATTTCAAGTTTAGTAAACAGATAACATAAATCAAAAAACTCGTGCTAGATTAAGGGCATGGTACAAAAAGGTTAAAAGTCAAACCTTAAATCCAAACTTTTTCATTAGAGTTTGTGCCTCCTGCTCTAGTGTCCCGGCAATCAATTTTTTCTTGTAGCTTCCTATCAAAGTTTTTTCGCCTAAATCTCACCAAATTGTTATTGGAGGTGTGGAACTCGCAGCCAAAATTGCCTAACCATTGAAAATAAGGGTTCCTTTTAGGAATTACGGTCAGAAACGGTAAGTTCTACCGAGATTGTCTGTGGAGCGGGCAAACCTCTTAGAAGTCATTCTAAGACCGCGATGAAGCAGAAAATAAACACTAAGATTATCGCTGTCCAGATGTGTCTAGACTTTGGTAATTTTGGGTAAGTTTTATAGAACGGAAGCGTGATTTAAATCGAATTTAATTGATTGCTTGTCAAGTCCACTTCTATTATTTTTGTATTGAACTACAACCTAATCAAGAAACCGCTGTAAGCTGCTGATAATCCTTCGTAGCTTGTAGCGGTTTCTGCTATGTATGCTAAAAATAAAAAAACAGGCTTTTCAATGAATCAAAAAAATATATTCTCCGTCAATAGAGATATCAGCTATTTACCTGTTTCTAACAGAGGTTATATTTATGTCATTACAATCACTTCGGTTTTTATTGTTGAGTAGTCTTGGTTGTTCTGTCTTTTTTGGTAATACTGTAGCTTTTGCTCAAGTTGTTGTGCCTACAGTTCCATCAGGTTCTACTACAGTTCCATCAGGCTCATCAACCACCATACCAACTTCCACCACAGTTGACAGTAGTAAAAGGTTTAGTTGTCAATATAAGAATGGACAACCTACGGTCATGTATCAGCCCCAAAGTCAACCTGGACAATATTTTGCTTGGGCTGCACCTCAAACTTTAGGCGGGAATTGGGATGCTCAAAGACGTTGTGAAACGATCGCCAGCCGTTTAGAATTATATCGCCCCGATGGATTACAAGAATTACAAATAGCTGTAGAAAATAGCGAAAATATTATCTGTGTAACCACTGAATCTCAGCCCAATTGTCGAATTGTCTTGACAGTACCCCGTGGTAAAGATCCCTATACTATTCGCAATAGTGTATTCCAAAACCTAACTACCGCTGATAGTGGACAACAGACTATTGCCGTTAATACCTACACCAATCGTAACAGAGGTAATGGAGATAGCTTATATAGCCTGGGACAAACGCTTTTAGGTGGTAAAAATCAGGTGAGTTCTGCTAAACAGGGCATTAATTTGAAACCTTATCTTGATCCTAAAGACGGTGGTACAGGCGGAAAACTGAGAAATGGAGTAGAAATTAGACGTAATACCAATACCACACGCCAAGCTCCCAGCCGTCTAAATCCTAGCAAATTTCGTTAACTAAGTTTGTCTCCGATTTTGGGCAACCACAATTCCGGGCAACCACGGGGGGTTTGCCCTTACAGTATTTTTGTGATTATATTTACCCTTTTAGAGAAATTAAATTTACCCTTTATATAATTTTGTCCTGTATTAACTTATTAGGTGTTGTAATTATTTCTCAGGCTGGATTGATTTTTGAAGATTAGTTAGTAAATGAAGAGTCCGCAATAACCGAGGTGACTGGTTATCTAATTTAGGTTGCTAATTCGTCATTATGCCCCATTCCCTAGTAAATAAGTTTGATATGACAAATTTATCAATTTATGGTAATTTGGTAAGATAATATCCAAATATCAACACTGTGACTAAGTAGGTGAACGGGAAAAAACCGTAGACGCGGAGCGGCTTCTCGAAGAGTAATATATAACAAAAAGTAAAGTTACCCAAAACCTCTTCCCTGTTCCCTTGTCATAACGACAATTTTTAACGCCAACCTACTTAAATTCAAAAAATCAACTTTTGGTAATTGGCAAATAATTAGTATTTAAATACTACACTGAAACCAATCCAGAGTAAAGTTGTAATAAATTGTATAATTTAACCAAAATATAACTTAGTGACAATCTAGTTATATTATCTTTTCAAAAGAAATTAACAATGACAACAAACCTGATCACAAGCAATATGAATCAAGTTCTACAATTAGGCGATCGCATCTTCCAGTCCACAGAGGTTTTATCGTTATTATCGGAATATCAGCTATTACCGCTATTAATCAAAGAAATATTCATTGATCAAGCGATCGCAGAAATTGTCTGTACCCCAGAAGAAGAACAACTAGCCTGCGAACAATTAGCCCAACAATATCAGGGACTAGAACCACAGAGCGAAAGTTTCCAAAAGTTGAAAATTATGGCGGTACGACAATTAAAACTAGAAAAGTTTAAAGAGGAAACCTGGGGAGGGGATTTAAACTCCTACTTTTTCCAACGCAAAAGCCAGTTAGATAGGGTGATTTATTCCCTAATTACCACCTCAGAAATTGGGATCGCTCAGGAAATTTACTTTCGTATTCAAGAGGGTGAACAATCCTTTGCCCAATTAGCGCGGGAATATGCTCAAGGTCCCGAATCGCAAACAGATGGCTTAGTCGGACCAATAGATTTACAATCCCTCCATCCTACATTGGTAAATATCCTTGCCAAAAGTCAACCACAACAACTATCACCACCAACTCAAATTAATAATGTGATAGTAATTGTCCGATTAGAAAAAATACTCCCAGCCCAATTAGATCGTTCCACAAGACAACGGTTACTAAATGAACGATTTAATCAGTGGTTACAAACACAAATGACAGAACAAAAATTTCAAATTCAGACCGTATAAATCGCCAAATATCAACCTTTTAGCCAATACAAAGCGAAATAACTAACTCAATCAATATGACTTATATTCAGAGTAACTTTGAAGAATTCATTGCTAGTATTGAAGGATTTGATCAATTATCAAAAGAGGAAATTAACAACCTCTTATCATCACAAATTCTCCAGCCTTTACGTTATCGTGTAGGACAAAAAATTATTGGTAAAGAACAACTACCAGAAAGGATCGCCATTCTTCATCAGGGTAACGTCAGACTATTGGGATATAATCCCCAAAACCAATTACCAATTACATTAAAATTACTCCAACCAGGGGCAACAATTGGCGAAATTTCTTGGTTACGTGAGCTTCCTTGTGAAACTGCCATAGCTTCCACAGAAGTAATCTGTTTAACCTGGAAAGCCGCAGATTATTTGCAATTTATCAACCGCAATCCAGCCTTCGCTAAAGCTCGTCAAAATCAAAGTCACCTAATTGAGATCTTTGATATTTTGAGTTCCCAGGTAGCACAAAAAGCTTTAGTAAATCACAACCTCAAAGACATTACCCAACAGGCTCAATTAGATTCAAAAATTCATTATTTATCACCAGGAAAAACCGCCTTAAGAGAATTAGACAGCGATCGCATTTGGTTTGTGAGTGGTCGTAGTTCCCTACCCAATTTCCCACCTGGTTCTCGTCTAGAAACCGACGTAATTGAAGTTAAGGGCAACATTCCTGTTCGTTTATTGGGCATTAATCCTCAAGATCTATCACTACTTGATGGTATTTCCATCGAATCAGAAACATTAGAAACTATATCAGATAGCAGCGTAGATTCGGAAATTCCCTACGCCCAAGAACCAGAATTTGTTCCCCCCACCACATCAAACCAGCCATTAAAAAATCAAAACTATCCATTTTTCCGGGGACAAGGAGAATTAGATTCTAGTCTGGCTTGTTTTCAAATGCTATCCAAGCATTTAGAAATGCCCTTTCGGAAAGAAGTAGTGCGGCGGATTTTAACCGACCAAATTAAGCGTCAAGGGAGTATATCTTTTCAAGTTTGCGCTTATTTATCGGAACTAATTGGACTTAAATCTCAGCTAGTTGATGTTCCCGCTGTTTCCATTAATCGGATTCCTACCCCAGCATTAATTCGCTATCGTGACAGTTTTGCTGTTCTCTATGCAGTAGATGGAAAAACAGTAGTTTTGGGTTTGCCATCTCAAGGTATTATCAACTGCCAAATTAGTCAATTGGTAGAAGAATTAGAAACTGATGACGCTAACTTACAACCACAAGTTAGAATTTTATTACTGAGCGCGACTAAAGAAACACCTAAAGAACGCTTTGGTTTATCTTGGTTTGTTCCCTATTTGTCGCGTTACCGTCGGGTGCTGATAGAAGTATTTATTGCTTCCTTCTTCGTCCAACTAGCAGCCCTCGCTAATCCTCTAGTTATTCAGCTAATTATTGATAAGTACCGGAATAGATGCTGAAATAGCATTTTTACGCAGTAAACTACCGGGAGAATCAGCTTTTCTGCTCAAAAGTCGCGCTTCCTTAGTAGCAGAAAATGAATTATTACGTTCTCAATTAAGAAATTTACCGGGAGCAGCAGGGACAGGAATTGATGAACAACAACTACTAGCAGTTGCGAAAACAGAATTAGCATCTCGTTCCAAAGCCGCAGAGTTGGAAGTTGAAAAAACCAGAAAGCAACTTTCTCAAACAGAATTTAAACTCCAAGATACTAAAAATGGTTTAGCAATTCAAAGTCAGATTTTAGTTAGTCTTAAAACCTTAGCTGAAGAAGGTGGTATTTCTAAACTTCAATATCTTAACCAACAACAACAGGTACAAACTCTCAAAGCTGAAATATCACAATTACAAGAAGAAGAAAAACGTCTAAAATTCGATATTGATAAAGGAAAACAGCAATCAACCAATACAGTTGCTAGTTCTGATAAGACTATTTTGGAGAAAATAGGTAGTAACAAACAACGGATTGCGGAAATTGATAGTCAATTCATGAAGATTATTTTAGACAATGAACAGCGTTTAGCAGATGTCAATAGCAAAATATCGCAAACACAATTAAATGTTAAATATCAAGAACTTCGCGCTCCAGTGGGAGGTGTAGTTTTTGATTTACAAGCTAAAAATCCCGGTTTTGTTGCTAATTCTACCCAAAAATTACTGCAAATTGTCCCTAAAGATAGTCTAATAGCGGAAGTTTTCATCACCAATAAAGATATTGGTTTTGTGAGGAAAGGAATGAATGTAGATGTGAGAATTGACTCCTTTCCCTTTAGTGAATTTGGTGATATTAAGGGTAAAGTAATTGATATCGGTTCAGATGCTTTACCTCCAGATCAAAACCATCAATTTTATAGATTCCCAGCCAAAATCAAGTTAGATAAACAACAATTAAGTCTCACCAATCAAGAGAGAAAGATATCCTTACAGTCGGGGATGTCTATTACTGCTAATATTAAAGTCCGGGAAGAACGGACAGTGATGAGTTTGTTTACAGAGATGTTTACAAAGCAAATCGAGAGTTTGAATGAGGTTCGTTAGGGATTGTTGAAATTAATTATTCAGCAAGCCCTAATTAGATGTTAGTTTTTTAGGAATTAAACAAAATAGAACACAAGTAGCGGTAATTCATAAATTATCGCTACGCAAGAAGAGAGTTTTCAGCCAAATTTTGCGTAATTCCTATTTTTCTAAGATTAAGCAGAGAAATAGATTAATTTAGGAAAGATTCTACAAAGCAGATTTTCAGGTGACGAAAAACTAACTGATATATTAGACATCTCCGAAAAAGATCGTAGAGACGTTCCATGGAAGGTCTCTACAAGGGTTTCAAGTCACGTACATTTAATTCTCACCAGATGTCTATTATGCTTTAACTTACCTTTGGGGGTTAAAGTCCCCTGCTTCTACAAGCAGCGGGTTTTGCGTCGGGGCAAAATCCCCGTTGCAAAACGTAATTCTAAATTCTAAATTCTAAATTCTGCATTCTTTTAACCGCTGGTTAGTTGTTTGATATCAGCGCGGAATTTACCGTTTTGTAATGCTTGCACTGCTGTTCCTGAATCTTGTACCCAAAACTGTCTCCCAAAGCGGACAATTTCCCGGTGATTTCCGGCTTGAACAATACCAATTACAGGTATTCTTGATTTATCCTTATCCCCAGCTTGTGATTTGAGAATTGTATTCAAACGATGTTGTTCTTCAATTGTCCCGGCTTGTTGTGGACTCAGTTCCACTAAAATCATTTTTACTGTTTCGACAGTTTCCGCGTCTTCTAGGATAAATTGAACTTGATCATCACGGCGATCTATTTTACCCCAAATAATTAATCTGGCATCAACTTCTAAAACGGAACTAATGCGCTCATAGGTTTTAGGAAAAACCACAGCTTCCGAAGATCCAGATAAATCTTCAACTTGCAAAATTGCCATAGAGTCACCTTTTTTGGTGACAACCTTTTTCACATTATTCAACATTACTACTGCACAAAGGATAGCATCATCTTTTTGTTCTCCCAATTGTGCCAGGTTAATAGGTGCAAGGACGGAGGATGATTGTCTGATGGATTTAAGAGGATGATCTGAGAGATAAAATCCTAATAATTCTTTTTCCATTCTCAATTTTTCTTGAGGTGGTAAATCATTGACAGGAGGAGCTTTAGGTGCAGATTCATAAGCATTCTTTTGGGGTTGATTATTATTACCTGCAAATCCACCTCCTAATAAATCAAATATATTTCCCTGTCCACTAGCTTTGTCTCTAGCACGGGATTGCGCCCACTCATAAACTAATTCTAAATCATGAATTAATTGGTTGCGATTAGCTTGAATTTTGTCAAAAGCTCCGCAGTTAATTAATGATTCTAAAGTACGCCGATTCATGGCACGTAAATCAACGCGATCGCAAAAATCCGCCAAAGATTTAAAGGGGACTAATTCTCCTGATTCTTCCCTCGCTTCTAAAATTGAGGCGATCGCATTTTGTCCCACATTCCGCACTGCCGAAAATCCAAATAAAATCTTCTCACCTGCCGGGGTAAAATCTAAACCAGAGCGATTCACATCTGGGGCATCAATAACAATCCCCATATTAGAGCAATTATCAAGATACTTCCGCACTTTGTCTGTATCCCCACTGTTAGCGGTTAACAATGCCGCCATATATTCCAATGGATAATTTGCTTTTAAATATGATGTTTGGTAAGTTACATAAGCGTAAGCTGTCGAGTGGGATTTATTAAAACAATTGGAAGCGATAAAACCATTTTTAATCACAAAATTATGGTCACTTTCCACACCAATATCATAAACATTGGCTTGACCGACATAAGTACGAGAAACTATTTTAACCATATTACTTAGGGGTTGCTGAAAAAGTTATCTGTGAGGGCTAGGAGTCAGGAGTCAGGAGTCAGGAGTCAGGAGTCAGGAGTCAGGAGTCAGGAGTCAGGAGTCAGGAGTCAGGAGTCAGGAGGAAGAATTAGAAGAAGATCAGAATAGTCTTGAATTTGGTCAAGTGATAGGGTTTTGGTAGTTTCAATGCTTATTCCTTGCACTTGTTTCACCTTTTTTACCTTCCAACTCTTGATATATCTCAGTTATAGGTTTATTCCGCAGACCCTACTTAGCTTTGTAAAACTTGTTTATTTACACCTTAATAGCCATTATCTGCCACACAGATACCCTTACATTTAATACCATTTGTAGCAGTGCGTAGACAATGGGGACAGAGAACCTCTTCCTTCTCTGTTTCTTGATTTATCTCCATATTAGTGCTTGTCTGGAGCTTATCTTTTTCGGTCTGGAGTTTGTCATTCATAAGAATGGAGTAATTTGTCGCTATAATTTGTTATACTTCTTCAAAGTCAGCCCACTCAATTCCTAGTTGTTTTATGGCTGCGCGTAACGTTCCTAATTTTAGATCGCGGCCACTCCAATCAGGAATTACAGTTGCTTTCTGAGTAATTGCATTAAACCACTTTCTATGTGAACCTCCACCACGTCTGGGGATTTCTTCACATCCAAGTTTAGATAATTTCTTCGCAACTTCTCTATAGTTCATCTGATGGAGATAATTGTTTCTATTAAAGCTGGTGAGTTTTGGTCTACAGATTGTAGGTTAAGCGGAAGCTCTTTACCTAAATCTTGATATGTTTCAAGAACCGCTTCAAAAGCATCTCTAACATTGGCTAAAACCTCATCCATAGAATCTCCCTCAGTTATCAATTCTGGTAATAGTGGAGAAGTTACAGTGAATCCTCCTTCTGGTTGAGGTGTAAGCAGTAGTGGAATTTTGTAGAACATATTGTGATGGTATAGTTGAGTTTATTCTATTTTATTTAAGGTTGGATTTAGCGATCGCTATTCCTCCACAGATTGCTTTCTTTAATTCAAGCTACAAGATAGGCAATCTCATTGTTGTTTATTAACCCTCGCCAGAGGTAGAAATACTCATACTCAGTGCGGAAGCAATTTGATTACCTAACTCAAAAGTTGTCTTAATTTTTTCTTTTAACTTTATAAACCGCATAGCAGTAACTTTTTTCCCATTAAGAAGAGAAATTGCATCTGCTTCTGTAAAGAGATTTTTAGTCCAAGGAGGTGGATTCATGTTATCATCAAAGCGAATTGTTCCAACGTATTTCTGTTTTTTTAATTCAAATGGTAAAATTTTTTCCTTTATACCCAGTAAGCTTTTACAACTATCCTCAATAAAATCTAGATGTTGATAAAAGTTTTGAATACTCTGAACTAAGCTACTATTATGTTGTGTTAGAAGTAAGCGAAATTCTATATTCTGCCAAATATCTCGATTACGACTAAGACAGTATTGCCACTTTTCCGATAGATAAGTTTTCTCATCATGTTCTAAAAGCTCTTGAAGTAAAAGACAATCCTTCTGTATATCCAAAGCCAGAAGATATTTAATGGATGTCAGTTTTTGTTCCTCTAATTGATTTTGACACAAGAATACATTTTCCCATCCACAATAGTATTTTTTGAGTAAGTCAAAATTACTTGGTTCTGCTAAATAACTACATATATCCTCCCAAAAAACTATATAAACCAAAAACTTTCCTTCTGATTGACGTTCTACATTCAAATATCGAACAGTATCTTGAACATTTTTATCTCTTGATGCTGTGGTTGCAATAATGTATTCATTAATTGGAGATGTAAAGCTATTAACTTTGATTAGCTCAGTGACAATTGTCTCTGTATTTAGCTTCTTATCTTCATAGCGTTTACATTGAATAGCTGTGTAGATACAAGATCCATGCTGTTGTCCATAAATATCCACTCCATGCTGTTGCTGTCCACTTCTTCCATATCTTTGAGCATGGGTATCTTGCAATTTTCGTATGTAAATATCCCACACAATATCCTCAAACTCGTCCCAAGATTTTGGTTTAGGTAAATCACTTGTAGCAGGTGTAGGCATAAATAATTTCAAATTGATCTAGTCAATAAAATTTCTTTTTTACTAAAGCACTTTATCTCACAGCATATCCCGTATGTTGCCTAACATTTTGCGGGTGAAAACCTAAAACAATTTTATCTTTAGGAATTCCGGCTGCTTCTAATTCATAGGTAACACCATCTTCTGTATCATCTCTTTGTACCCAGATTTTACCATCAATAATATCAAGATGCACCAGACAACCATGAATTCTTTTATGATCATGCCAACCAAGAGTTATTAATAAATAGCTATCATTTTCATCATCAAAAACTGTTTTACATTCAATCACTCCATAGGAGTAAGGAATTTGTGTATAAGGTATTAACACTTCTTTAATAACCCGGCGATAATTATCTAAGGTATCCATTGGGTAATCCTCTCAGTATCAGAATTAAAAACAAGTAAATTTAGATTTTCGCTTTCTCTTAAAAGTTTACCAATTGGTTCTTCAAATAAATCTGTGAATACAGTATCACGCACTCCTAAATATAATATTCTATCAGGTTCTAGACGATTCATAACAGCACGATATAAAACAAATCCACCAATAGCATCTTTAAGATCAGCCATTTCCGAAGGACTGACAAAACTTTTAATTTCTACGGCAATTTTTCTAGTTCCTTGTTCTGCCGCTAAAAGTTGTTTTGCTCCTAAATCTACATACATATCTTTTTGACCCCATTTTAAATGTAGAGGGTCATTTGTAATTATCCAGCCTTCTTGAATTAAGGCATTTTTAACAGCATTGTGATAGATGTCCTTTGCCGGCATATTAAAATTAGCTTTTCTCAATAAACTATAAACTAATTATCCAACCATAACTAATATTTTTAGTATAACTAAACTCTCAAAACTCTCTCTGCGCCTCTGCGCCTCTGCGTGAGAAAAAAATTCGCTGTAACTTCAGACGCAAATTCCCCAAACCCCAGCCCTGTAAATGCTAAAATCAATGACTTGAATCATAAAGAGAACAATTATGGCATCCATCCGCGAGTTGCACGAACAGATAATTAGTAAAGAACGTTCTGCCGTTGAAATTACCCAAGAAGCATTAAATCGCATTCAAGAGTTAGAACCCAAATTGCACAGTTTCCTCACTGTCACGACAGAACAAGCCTTAAAACAAGCTCAAGCTGTGGATGCAAAAGTCGCTGCTGGAGAAGAAATTGGCATCTTAGCGGGGATTCCCATCGGCATTAAAGACAATTTGTGTACCAAGGGGATTGTCACCACCTGTGCTTCCCGGATTTTGGAAAATTTTATCCCACCTTACGAATCCACCGTCACCCAAAAACTAGCTGACGCTGGGGGTGTCATGGTAGGTAAAACCAACTTAGATGAGTTTGCTATGGGGAGTTCTACTGAAAACTCCGCTTACCAAGTTACCGCTAATCCTTGGGATTTATCCCGTGTTCCTGGTGGTTCTTCCGGTGGTTCAGCAGCAGCCGTAGCAGCCGATGAATGTGTGGTTTCCCTGGGTTCGGATACAGGGGGTTCAATTCGGCAACCTGCGTCCTTCTGCGGTGTTGTGGGCATGAAACCGACTTATGGGTTAGTTTCCCGTTATGGTTTAGTGGCTTATGCTTCATCTTTAGACCAAATTGGCCCCTTTGGACGGAGTGTAGAAGATGCGGCTATATTATTAAGTGCGATCGCCGGTTATGATCCGCAAGACTCTACCAGTCTCAAAGTTGCCATTCCTAACTATGCGGCTAGTTTAAAACCGGATCTCAAAGTCAGGAAGAAATTGAGAATTGGTGTCATTACAGAAACCTTTGGTGAAGGTTTAGATCCAGAAGTAGAAGCCGCTGTCACCAAAGCCATTGAACAACTGCAAGAATTAGGTGCAGAAATTCATCCGATTTCCTGTCCCAGTTTCCGCTATGGTTTACCAACTTACTACATTATCGCCCCCTCGGAAGCATCAGCTAACTTGGCGCGTTACGATGGCGTTAAATATGGGTTGCGTTCCCCTGATGCGGACAATCTTTTATCAATGTATACCAAAACTCGTTCTCAAGGTTTTGGGGCGGAAGTCAAACGCCGGATTATGATTGGTACTTATGCCCTTTCCGCTGGTTATTATGATGCCTATTATTTGAAAGCACAAAAAGTCCGCACTCTCATTAAACAAGACTTTGAAAAAGCTTTTAAAACAGTAGATGTTTTAATTTCTCCCACTGCACCTACCACCGCATTTCGAGCCGGAGAAAAAACTACTGATCCTTTGAGTATGTATTTAAATGATTTAATGACTATTCCTGCTAATTTAGCTGGTTTACCAGGAATCAGTTTACCTTGCGGTTTTGATAGTAAAGGTTTACCCATTGGACTGCAAATAGTTGGTAAAGTGCTAGGAGAAGAGCAACTTTTTCAAGTAGCTTATGCCTATGAACAATCAACTAATTGGCATTTACAAAAACCTAAAATGGCTTAGTTTTTCACTTGTAGGGGTTTACATCGTCAACCCCTATATTCTCAATAGGAATCATCATGATCCAAAGAATGTTAAATTAATATTTCTGTATTAGTCAAAATCAAATTAAATGACTCGCTTTATACATGACCAATTCGCCAAGCAATATCTCACGGAACTATTAACACCTTATGGACAAGTAGAAACCAGCAAAGATATCACCGCAGAAGTTAGACAAATTGACGTTTTATTTATCCCCTCACCTCAACCCACACAAAGCCTAGAAAGACTCGGATTACTAGGGCGAATGGCCACAAAATATGCTATATTTGAACCATTTCGCAATGCTGTCAGCAAAAGTGAAATTCGCAGTTGTATGGGTAAATTATTTGACATCCATGCTGACTTAGAACGGCAATCTAACCGCAATAATACGCGAATAAATGAAGCAGAATTACCTCGGCTGTGGATTTTTACTCCGACAGCATCAATAGAACTCCTAGCCAGTTTTAATGGGACTACGGATGAGGAAAACTGGGGAAAAGGGATTTATTTTTTTGGAGAAGGATTCAAAACCATCATTATTGCCATTCACCAACTCCCTATTACACCAGAAACACTGTTTTTGAGGGTTTTAGGAAAAGGAAAAGTGCAAAGACAAGCGGTGGAAGAACTAGAAACACTGGCTAATGATAGTCCTTTTCTCGCGGATATTATACAATTAGTACATAACCTAATTGCTGTGTTATCGGCTCGTCAGCGTCAAGAACAAGATATTGATAAAGATGATCAGGAGTTGATTATGAAATTATCGGAAATTTATCAGCAACAATTAGAAGAACTGAAAAAACAAGGACGACAAGAAGGACGACAAGAAGGACGACAAGAAGGACGACAAGAAGGACTTCAGGAAGGAATTCATGTAGGACTTCAGGAAGGACGACAAGAAGGACTCCAAGCAGGGGTAGAAAGAGAACGACGCGCTATGATTGAAAGTATCCTGCAAGTGCGTTTTGGTCAAATTGATTCTCAGCTACAAAGAATTATCAATCCTCTAATTGCCATGAGTAGAGAAGAATTTACTCCTTTACTTCTACAATTATCTCGTGAGGAGTTATTAGCTAAATTCGCATAACAATAGTACAGTCAGAGGTGAGGATTAGGGGTTTAGGAATGCTAGATCCCTGCATTTAGGTTTTGAAAATGTGTTTATTTATCGTTATTATCTATGATTGATTACATTTTGTTCACTACTCATTGAGGATTATTATATAAGTTTCAAAAGTATGAGATCATCAAAATCACATAAACTGATTTTGAATCAACGCATAGTTAAAGGAGTCCCAACAGATGGAACAAAATCGTAAGTCAACAGCAATCATCACAGGTGCTTCTTCTGGAGTCGGTTTGCAAGCAGCCAAGGCTCTCGTTGACAAAGGAAACTGGCACGTTATTATGGCTTGTCGTGATTTAATCAAAGCCGAGAAAGCTGCCCAGAGTGTCGGAATGCCTGCAAATAGCTATACACTCATGCAAATTGATTTAGGCTCTTTAGAAAGCGTTCGACAGTTCGTCAACAATTTCAGAGCAACTGGCAAAACCGTGGAAGCTTTGGTTTGCAACGCTGCCATTTATATGCCTTTAATCAAAGAACCGTTATTTTCTCCCGAAGGATTTGAATTAACCGTTACCACAAATCACCTCGGACATTTTCTGATGTGCAATTTGATGTTGGCAGATTTACAAAAATCACCTGCCGCTGATAAAAGATTGGTAATTTTGGGAACTGTTACCCACAACCCAGATGAATTGGGTGGTAAAATTCCTCCTCGTCCAGATTTAGGCAATTTTGAAGGTTTTGCAGCGGGTTTCCAAAATCCAATTACAATGATTGACGGTAAGCAATTTGAACCAGTCAAAGCCTACAAAGATAGTAAAGTATGTAACGTTCTCACCATGCGGGAACTACATAACCGTTTTCATGAGTCCACCGGGATTACTTTCAGTTCTCTCTATCCTGGTTGTGTAGCGACAACGGCTTTATTCCGCAATCACTATCCTCTCTTCCAGAAAATTTTCCCCCTGTTCCAAAAGTATATTACTGGAGGATTTGTCACCGAGGAATTATCAGGAGAGCGCGTTGCTATGGTAGTTGCTGATCCTGAATACAAACAATCTGGGATTTATTGGAGTTGGGGAAATCGTCAAAAGAAAGATCGGGCATCTTTTGGGCAAAAAGTCTCTCCCCAAGCACGAGACGACGAAAAAGGCAAGCGGATGTGGGATCTTAGTTACCAGTTAGTAGGATTAGGAAAAGCATCTGAAAAATCAAAATCTCTGATTTAATTGGTCAGTGGTCAGTGGTCAGTAGTAAGGGGAAAAAATTTCCCCCTGCTCCCTGCGTCCTAAATTGAATAATAAAGTGGAAAAGATTTAGCATCTTTAGGTTTAACATAAACCTTTTCTTGGGGTTCTAATTTTAGTTCATCGAACCGTTCCCGTGTTAAATGGGCTGTCATTGCTTGTCCATCATCTAAGGTTAATTCAACTTGAATTTCCCAACCTAAATGAATGATTCTGCTGACTATAGCTGGTACTGTTGTTCCATTAGCAACGTTTTCAATGATGATATCTTGGGGACGCAAAAATGTTTCTGGATGTGCTGATTCAAAACCGCTACTTTGAAAGATTTTGGCAGAACTGGGTAATACATTCACCGGACCAATAAAACTCATCACAAATGCAGATGCGGGATGATCATAAATTTGTGCGGGTGTTCCTACTTGTTCCACTTTGCCTTTATTCATGACCACGATTTCATCAGAAACTTCCATTGCCTCTTCTTGATCATGGGTGACGAAAACTGTGGTAACATGAACCTCATCATGGAGACGACGTAACCAAGCTCGTAGGTCTTTGCGGACTTTGGCATCAAGAGCGCCAAAGGGTTCATCCAATAATAGTACATTGGGTTCTACGGCCAATGCTCTGGCTAAAGCTACCCGTTGTCTTTGTCCACCGGAAAGCTGTGAAGGATAGCGATCGCCTAATCCACTTAATTGCACTAATTCCAATAGCTGTTCTACTTTTCCCTGAATTTTCTTTTTGGGGGCTTTGCGAATTTCTAAGCCAAAGGCGATATTTTTGCGAACAGTTAAATGTTTAAATAGGGCATAGTGCTGAAAGACAAAGCCAATATTTCTTTCTTGTACACTTTGATCAGTAGCATCTTTACCTGTCAGAAATATTTTACCTGTATCTGGTGTTTCTAAACCAGAAATTAATCGCAATAGGGTAGATTTACCAGATCCAGATGGACCAAGTAAAGCCACCAGAGAACCACTCTGAATTTCCAGATTTACCTGTTCAACTGCTTGGAAACTACCAAATTGTTTAGAGACGTTTTCAACTACTATACCCACTGGTGCTACACCTCTGCAAATAATCTACGGTTTTTAAGTAGGAATACCGTATTTTATATTTATATCACAAATATTTGCAGTGTTATCATTAAAATTCATGAACTTAACAAATTTGAGATTTTTTTATTTGGAACTCTCTTACTAAATCTAAACTAGTACACAACGGCGTAAGTCAATCAACCATTAAAAATTTGACAAAAGCTTGTGTAATCTGCTTTTTTAATTTTTAATTTTTAATTTTTAATTCCGCACTGCGGTACTAGAGTAATCCCAATACTAATCGGTTAAGCTAAAAAAATCGTCTTCTTGTCTGATTTTCAGATAGTGTTTTTCGTAATGGAACTACGTCGGCTTCACTACTTTCCCTCGCTACGCGAATTAATAAAGCAGAAGATATCAAACTGGCAACCATTGAATTACCACCATAACTAAACATGGGTAAAGGTAAGCCTGTAGTTGGTAAAGCGCCTGTAGTTACGCCAATATGTAATAATGATTGCCCAACCATAACAACTACTACACCAATTGCCACTAATTGAGATGTCAGATTCTTGGATTTGAGGGCAATAATTAATCCTAAAGTAGCGAATATTGCTAACATTAGTAATAGTAAAATACCGCCAATAAAACCAAATTCTTCCGAAAAAATGGCGAAGATAAAATCAGTATCTTGAATTGGTAAATAGAATAACTTTTGTTGAGAAAGTCCAAAACCAACCCCCGAAGTTTGACCAGAACCTACAGCTAATAAACTTTGTACTAACTGATAACCATCTCCTGTGGCATCAGCCCAAGGATTCATAAAGGACATAATGCGTTTGCGTTGATATTCTTTGATACTAATACTGATTATTGCTAACATTACCCCACCAAAGGCTGTTCCTCCCAAGTATTTATATGGTATTCCTGCTGCTAGGGCAATAAACCAAATTGTCATGCCGCAAAGTGCTGTTGTACTTAAGTTAGGTTGGGCAAGAATTCCTAAGAGGACAAGACCGAAAACACCCAGCCAAGATAAACGAATTCCCCAACGCAGTTTTTCCCATTTTCCAAAAAGTGTCGCACTTTGTAAAACTAAAAAAGGTTTAATTAGTTCTGATGGTTGGATAGGAATTGGTCCAACGGATATCCACCTAGCAGCATCAAAGGCTTTTTTTCCTAATCCTGGTACTAAGGTCAGAAAAATTAACATCAGGAAAAATATTAAAAACCAATGAGATACTCCCAAAATTTTCCGCAATGGCAAATTAACAATGATGTTGAAAATAATTAAAGAAGCTATAGCCCAAAGAATTTGCCGTTTGAAATAATATAAACCGTCACCTTGACGTTCATCAGCAACGGGATAGGATGCGGAAAAGAGGATAATTAAGCCAATAAACATCCACGTTAATGTTAGCCAGCGTAATAATCGGGCTTCTAGTCCCCAAGTAGAAACGGAATTATCAAAAATTGGGATTAAACGGAGTAGATTCACAATTTGGTAA
>NZ_VIKZ01000012.1:34997-36143 GCF_009711985.1 Dolichospermum sp. UHCC 0260
CTTCTTTCTTCTCCTGACTCCTGCTTTAAATCAAAACTAAATTATCTCGGTGAATCACAGTATCTGCCTTCTCATAACCTAAAATTGCTGGTATTTCCCGTGACTGTCGGCCGCAAATTTTCTGCAATTCCTCACTATTATAATTCACCAATCCTCTAGCAATTTCCTGACCATTACTATCACATAACTGCACCGCTTCTTGATTGTCAAATTCCCCATCTACGGCTCTAATTCCTGCTGCTAATAGGGATTTTCCGGCTTTGACAACAGCGGCGATCGCTCCCGCATCTAAATATAATTTTCCCCCAGGAATTAAACCATAAGCTATCCAGCGTTTGCGGGCTGAAGTTGGTTCTGGTTGGGGTGCAAAGTGTGTACCGATGAGTTCCCCTTGGATAATTTTTTCAATGTTCCGGGGAAACTGTCCTTGGGTAATGACTGTGCGGATACCAGCCGCGATCGCAATTCTGGCCGCAGAAATTTTAGTCATCATCCCCCCAGTCCCCCATTGAGAACCCTGTCCACCAGTTTGAATCTGTAAATCTGTCAGTTCTTGCATACTGCTAACTAAACTAATCGGTTTAGCATCAGGTACAGAACGAGGATCGGCTGAATATAATCTATCAACATCTGTTAATAAAAACAGCCAATCTGCTTCTACTAAACTGGCTACTAATGCAGAAAGGGTATCATTATCTCCAAATTTTAATTCTTCCACAGCTACTGTATCATTTTCATTAACAATAGGAATTACTCCCAAAGCTAGTAATTCTTGAAAAGTATTATTAGCATTAAGATAGCGGCTACGCTGTACCAAATCTGCCCTTGTTAATAATACTTGAGCAATTGGTTGTTGCAAAATACTAAATAAATCATCATATATACGCATTAATCTACCCTGTCCAACTGCTGCTACAGCCTGTTTTAAAGCTATAGTTTTGGGACGTTCCGTTAAACCTAACCGCGCACAACCTACTCCCACAGCACCGGAGGAAACTAAAATTACTCGATGTCCCTGTCGTCTCAAATCACAAAGAGTTTCCGCTAAAGTAGCAATGCTAGAAAGGGCTAATTGTCCGGTTTCTGGTTGAGTGAGACTAGAAGTACCGATTTTAACAACGATTGTTTTGGTCATTTGTCAGTTGT
>NZ_VIKZ01000012.1:36434-84810 GCF_009711985.1 Dolichospermum sp. UHCC 0260
GTCAGTTGTTACCAAAAAATTGTACAGCGCCAATCCCTCTCTTGTGAAGGCAAGTAACTAGTTGCTTGTTTGCTAATTTTCCTTAATGGATGCTACGGAGTAGAATTCAGGTGTCAGCAGAGGTCTAGCAGGTCTAAACCTCTGCTTAGTCCTATCTTCTAAAACCCACGGAAGTTATAACCAACTCCCAACAAAACCCCGACATCAGTTTTACTAAAAAACCCAGCATTGACAGCGGCTGTGGCGGTTAATCTACTATTGAGAGGTACGTCTATACCACCAGTGACTAACAAAGCAGTTTCAGATTTATCGCCTGTTTCAATGACTGCACCTAATCCAAAATAAGGAGCTATGGGTAAAGCTTCTGTAAATGGATCTGGTGATTTAAAAGACAAGTCATAAGTGATAGGGACGAGAAATGTTGTGTTTGATCCTAGTATTACTGATGGTCTGACTGATAGAGTTTTGGTAACACCAATTTTACTAATGACAGTAAAGTTACCATCACTTAGGTCTGAAAAGCCACCGGAAGCACCAACGTTGAAACCAACACCGATGTAGCTACTACCACCACGAGTGGCTCTACCTATGCCAATTGGACTTTGTGCGATGCGATTAGATGGTTGTGTTTTTTCACTGGCTTCTGTAGAACCAGAATTGAGCATAACTGATGAAGTTTCTACTGTTCCTGGTATGGGTGTGATTGTTCCACTGGCTATTTCTTCTGTAGCAACGGTGGATATTGATGTTTGGTGGGTGGGAAGAATAATTGTTTCTGGCTCAACTGTCTGAGCATTTACGGAAAGTCCGCTCCCTAAAATTACCAAAGCTGCAAGACTTGGTAAGGTTAAAAAACTTTTACGAAAAATAATATTACTCATGTTCACTCCTCACTAGATATAAGATTGACACCATCATCTTGACAAATTTCCTTAATACTCATCATTTAACACGAAAAATCAAAATTTGCATCTTGATTTTGTTTAATTAACTAAGTTGTGAGCATTGGTAACAATTTAAGCGATACCTTTGCCAAATTGAAAAAAGCCTTGATTAATATTTAGGGTTGTTTGCGTTGCGGAGAAAATAGTGCGTATTTATACGTGAATTATAGGCATCCGTCATCACCAAACAAATGTGTTGGGTTGCGCTATCGCTTAACCCAACCTACAAAAAATAGCGAAGGTATTGCTTAATTGTTTTAAGAGATATCTAGCAATTGTCTCAGAAGCATTTGATCGTCTAGTTTCGCTTTTAAACGACCTTTTTCCACGTCACGAATCCAGCTTTGGCTTTTTTCCATCAGCTTTGCTAATTCCCTTTGGGAAAGGTTCATTTTTTTACGTCCTTCTGTCACCTGTTCCCCCAATAAATTACCTGTTTGTTGATGATTACTTTTGGATTTAGTGGTGCGACGTTGTTTTTTATCTGATTCTGAGCGGTTTTCCCAGTCTGGAGGGAGTTCAAAAGATAAAATTCGGGCATTCAGAAGCAAATTCCATTTACCACGTGGTCCGCTGTCTGTGAGACGATTTTCACCACTACCATCATTAATCCAAAATTCTAAAGCTTCCTCTGGATCTTCAGGAATATCAACTAATTTTGCCCACAAAGGTTGAATTTCTGGGGGATAGGTAACAGGATCAAATAATGGCTTTACTCCATAATGATTGAGAACTTCTAAATCATTTTCATAGGCTTTAAGGAGACGTTTACGTTCTTCCCTGTGTCTAGAAGCTTGAGTCACTTTTTCCTCACCATAAGCAACGCGCAGCAAGGTAGGAATAGTAATCCGTTGTTCTCTACCCATTTTGGTTTTAAATAATAACCAAAGCATAAGTCTCACAGCCCCTTCATGTTGTTGCCACAGACTCATAACTGTGGTTAATAGGGTTTTGGGAAGACTGCCATACTGATAAAATGTGGTGCGTTCTTTGCATCCTTGTCTGTTGAAGAAATGTTGTGTCCAAATCCCAGCTTTGACTGTAAATGTCAGTCCGACTAAATATTTACAACCTTGATCATCTTCTTGAAAATGGTGCTGAGTATCTGTCAAATTCCATAGATAACTATCTTTAATAGAAAAACTGGGAACTCTACCCTGTTGCGGCCAGTCAATAGAAACCATGAGAGAACAAGTTTGATAAACGATGTTTTTAATTAAACCAAGTTTGGTGCTTTTGCTGAGGTCTTTACGTTTTTCTAAGCCCAAATACTGTTCAATTTGTCGTTCATCAATTGTAAATTCTTCTTCCCAAGGTTGATCTAGGGCTGTGATTTGAGCAGCAAAAATGAGATGGATACAAGCAGCACGAATGTCTAGATAATCAATTGCTTGTAAATTATCAGCGCGGTTATTAGCTGGAAATAGGTCTTGGATCTGAAAGGAAATTGTCCCTCGTCCTTGATTAACTGAGCGACTGTAATGTAAATTACCCTCCTCATTTTTTTCCCATTGTAAAGATGTTCGTTGCGCTAGTAAATTACAAGCTTCCCAAATAACTATTGCTGACGCAAAGGGATTATTCTTACCATTAGAAAACAAATCTGGACTAGTCGCATCACGTGGTTCAACTTTGCATCTTCCTTTTTTTGCGTGTGTAGGTATAGGCGCATTTGTTGGACAAGCAATCACACATTGTGGTTGTAAATAATAACCCTCACAATTATTACAAAGGGCAGGATCAACCCAATATTCATCATCTTCGATTTTGATTGCACCCGTAGGACATAGGGGTCGGCAGTTGTCACATCCCACGCAACTGTTGTTAGGAATTATATGTGGCATAGGAACTGTTCCTACTTTAATCGTTGAGATGTTTGGCTCAAGTCTCCCCTTAATGTGTCCAATTGATTCATAACTTGCTACCAAATTACCTCTATAACGAGAAGATATTTTTCTCGCCTGATTAATTACTGATATGGTTAATGAAGCCAGATTTTGTAGCTATTTATATTTTGCAAAGTTAGGCTTCATTGCTTCTTCATTAACTATAATTTTCATAAAGATTTCAATAAGATTGTTCGGGATGAGCTTGGCAGGATTTCTTAATATTTACCTGAATATTTACTGTCATAATGTTTGGTTTGGGCTATATAAATTATCCTAAATGTTTTTGAGTAACATCTTATAGGCGGGAATGGGTAATTGGTAATAAAGAATAGAAAACAAAATGGTTCAAAAATAGAGGAAATGATTTTTTAAAGTTTGTGTTTACTAATACTCTCAGGAGAATATTTTTATCTAATTAGAAAATATTTGCAAATAGGAAGTCAATTAAGCAAATAATAATCTTTGATAATTGATTATTATTCTTGTTACATAAGATATCTTTAGGCTAATTTATCAAGCTTTATTGAAAAAATAAATTTAAACACAATTCTAGAAACCTTTGACTAATAAGCTTTCTATCCAAGCACACTACCCAAATTTATCAATAAGTAATATCATTTAATATTTTGAACTAATTAAAAATAAATAATATTATTTAGCAAGTCATCAAAATTTGACAAAAAGTTAATTTTTGTGATTGAAAAAATGAAATCTCAGGCTAGTATGAAGATTCAAGGATTAACTAACATCTAGCTAAAATTGCTGAGGTTTTATTCATGGCTACATTAACAGGATTGACTTATGGTGGTAATGCTTGGACTCCTAAATTTGCTCAAGAAATAGATAAAGAAAAATGTATTGGTTGTGGCAGATGTATGAAAATTTGTGGTCATAAAGTTTTAGCTTTAATGGCTTTGAATGAAGAAGGTGAATTTGTAGTAGATGAAGATGAAGAAGAAGTTGAACGGAAAGTAATGGTTATTGCTAATCCAGAAAACTGTATTGGTTGTGAAGCTTGCGCTCGGATTTGTTCCAAGAATTGTTACAGTCATGACACACTAGATAAATAACATTCTTGGTAATACGGTGTGATGTTTTGCAAAACACTGGTTATTTTTGTCAAGTTTATCAGCAAGGTAATTAGAGGGGAATCTCGATATTGATCGCAACTGATGAAAAAGTTCGCAGTAAACAGAAACGTAAATCTTCAGTTGTTATCATCTAAAAAAATCATACTTGCTACTATTTTTTCTGCTGCTATTTGATTTATGAAAATATCAACTCTCAAATCCTCGATTTCTTCAAGAAGTCGGGGATTTTGTAGTTATCAATATGAAAAAATATGGAAGTTTACCCATTTTTTATTAGTTACAAGCTAGAACAGTAATAGTGAAAATATCAAAGATTGTCTTATCCTCAGAAAATAATTCTGTGGCTACACAAACAAAGTCTATCTTCACTGACTATTGTTTTATTAATGTTTACAAAGCAGGTAGCATTCATGCAAAAAGTTCCTGTTTCGCTGTGGACACTGTTAGCTGGGATGATCATAGCCCCTATCAGTATCTGGGTTGGTCAAAATCATCATTTATTACCGGAAGCAGCATCGCAACAAGCACCTTTGGTAGATGGTTTTTTCAATCTCATGTTGACAATTGCGGTTGCTCTTTTCTTAATTGTTGAAGGGACGATTCTGCTGTTTCTAGTTATCTATAGACGACGCAAAGGAGATAACTCTGATGGTACACCTGTAGAAGGTAACTTGAGTTTAGAAATTTTTTGGACGGCAATTCCTACGGTAATTGTGATTGTTTTAGGTATTTATAGTGTTGATATTTATAACCAAATGGGTGGTTTTGGTGTCGGTAGTCATCCTCACCATGAGTCAGCAGGTGCTATGAATGTTAGTCAAATAGCTAATATTGGGATTGGTGAAAATCCGCAAACCAAAAATAAACCGGCTGATTTGGTTGTAGATGTTAAGGGTATACAGTTTGCGTGGTTATTTAATTACCCTGTAAGTGGTATTTCTGCTGGAGAATTGCACGTTCCTGTTGGTGCTGATGTGCAATTGAATTTATCCGCAGATGATGTGATTCATTCTTTTTGGGTTCCCCAATTTCGTCTGAAACAAGATGCTATTCCTGGAGTTCCTACACAACTGCGATTTACAGCTACAAAAACTGGTACTTATCCGGTAGTTTGTGCAGAATTGTGTGGTGGTTATCATGGTTCAATGCGGACAGAGGTAATTGTTCATGAACAACAAGATTTTGATGCTTGGATGAATGAAAACCAGATTGCAGAAAATCAAGATATAAATCATATAATAGCTGTGAATTTGGAGAATTTATCGCCGTCAGAATTTCTTGACCCCTACATTCAAAATTTGGAAGTAACTCCAACAAATCTTCAGTCATTAGTTATGAGTCATTAGTAATTATTAGCTAATAACTGAAAACTGACAAAAGACAACTCACAAAAATATGACACAAGTAAATTTTCCAGTTAATCCCCCACCTGATGCAAGCGAATCAACAACCCGGCTGATTACTCATAGTTCTCATCCCCCAGCCTGGAAAGTTCGAGATTATTTCACATTTAATACTGATCACAAAGTTATTGGGATTCAATACTTGGTGACAGCCTTTGCATTCTATCTAATTGGTGGGTTAATGGCGATCGCCCTTCGCGCCGAATTAGCCACACCGGACTCGGACTTTCTTGATCCAAATCTGTACAATGCCTTCATGACAAATCATGGCACAATCATGATTTTCTTGTGGATTGTTCCCAGTGCAATTGGTGGATTTGGTAACTATCTAGTCCCATTAATGATGGGTGCTAGAGATATGGCTTTTCCTAAATTAAATGCGATCGCCTTTTGGTTAAATCCCCCCGCCGGATTATTATTATTAGGTAGTTTTATCTTTGGTGGTTCTCAATCAGGTTGGACAGCTTACCCACCATTAAGTCTAGTTACCGCCAACAACGCCCAAACAATGTGGATTTTAGCGATTGTTTTGGTAGGAACTTCTTCAATTTTAGGTTCACTTAACTTTGTCATCACCATTTTGATGATGAAAGTTCCCAGCATGAAATGGGATCAAGTACCCCTGTTTTGTTGGGCAATTTTAGCAACTTCTATCCTTGCCCTTTTCTCTACTCCCGTATTAGCAGCCGGTTTAGTTTTGCTGTTATTTGATATTAACTTCGGCACATCCTTCTTCAAACCAGATGCAGGTGGTAACGTCGTTATTTACCAACATTTATTTTGGTTTTATTCCCATCCGGCGGTTTATTTAATGATTCTGCCGATTTTCGGGATTATGTCCGAAATTATTCCCACCCACGCCCGGAAACCGATATTTGGTTATAAAGCGATCGCTTTTTCCACAGTCGCTATTTGTGTCGTTGGTTTATTCGTCTGGGTTCACCATATGTTCACCAGTGGCACACCCGGTTGGATGCGGATGTTTTTCACCATTTCCACACTCATAGTTGCAGTCCCCACAGGTGTGAAAATCTTCGGTTGGGTAGCAACTCTCTGGGGAGGAAAAATCCGTTTCACCAGCGCCATGTTATTCGCCATTGGATTACTTTCCATGTTCGTCATGGGCGGTTTAAGCGGCGTAACCATGGGAACAGCCCCCTTTGACGTTCACGTTCACGACACCTATTATGTAGTCGGTCATTTCCACTACGTCTTATTTGGTGGTTCAGTCTTTGGGATTTACGCAGGTATCTATCACTGGTTTCCCAAAATCACCGGCAGAATGATGAACGAAACCTGGGGACGAGTTCATTTTGTCCTCACCTTCATCGGCACAAACCTCACATTCCTACCCATGCACAAACTAGGGTTACAAGGAATGCCCCGCCGAGTTGCCATGTATGACCCCCAATTTACCAGCTTAAACCAGCTTTGCACCATTGGCGCAATCCTTTTGGGTATTTCTGTCATTCCCTTCGCCTTAAACGCCATTTTTAGTTGGAAAAACGGCGAACTCGCAGGTGATAACCCCTGGGAAAGTTTAACTTTGGAATGGACAACCTCTTCCCCACCCATTATTGAAAACTGGGAAGTTCTACCCGTTGTTACTCATGGACCTTATGACTATGGACATGATAAATCATCGCTAACAGAACCCGTCAGTTGAAACGCAAACATAATTTATCCGCCTTGTACTCAAGTACAAGGCTAATAGTAAAAGTCGGTTAAACCCGACTGGAAAATTGGAATTTTAGTCCGTTTTAACGGACTTGGGCTATGAGACTGGGAATTTATTCCCAGACGGGTGAGGAAGCTAATTGAGAACCAAATACTAGGAATAATAATATGACTGCAATTACACCAATTGAACATCATAGCGACGGGCATGAAGAACATCCAGATTTACGAGTGTGGGGATTAATCACATTTCTCGCTTCTGAATCATTAATGTTTGGTGGATTTTTTGCCACCTATTTGTTTTTTAAAGGGACTACAGCAGTTTGGCCACCAGCAGGAACAGAAGTAGAATTATTTATCCCAGCCATTAACACGATCATCCTCGTTTCTAGTAGTTTTGTCATTCACTTTGGTGATATGGCAATTAAAAGAAATAGTGTGGGTTGGATGCGGTTTTGGTATTTTATCACCGCAATTATGGGGGCTGTATTCCTAGCCGGTCAGGTTTATGAATACATGAATTTAGGTTATGGATTCACTACCAATGTTTTCTCTAATTGCTTTTATTTAATGACGGGCTTTCACGGTTTGCACGTCTTTATTGGATTGTTATTAATTTTGGGTGTATTATGGCGTTCTTTCCGTCGTGGTCATTATTCTGCTACTAAACATACAGGCATCGAAATGGCGGAAATTTACTGGCACTTTGTGGATATTATTTGGATCATTCTCTTCACATTGGTGTACCTGCTCAATATTTTGTAAAAACAGATAATGAGTAATTACAGTTGTTTAAGGAATTCTTACTCAAAAAATATTCCCATCCTCAATACAAATGTAGGGGTTTAGCATTGCTAAACCCTTACCGGCTTGTTACACCACCAAGAAATAGAAATTGAATGGGATTTATTGCTTTTTACTAATTTTAAAAGTGGGGAAACCTTCGGTTATTACACCTACCAGCCTACCCAACTCAATTTGATATTTGGATATTGTCACCAACATCACAGGAATAGGTCTGGACTCTTCTGTTATACTCCTGATAAATTCCCATTTACCAGTTCTGATAGTTGAAGAGTGCTTGCGCCGGAAACTACTAACCGAAACCCATTGTTGTTGTTTCTGTTATCTGGGTTGTTGTTGTTACGATACGCAGAACGGCAATTTCTAGGGTTGTTGTTCCAAGAACCACCGCGCAGCAGCCGGAAGTGCCTATCCCCTTTTTACACCCTTGTTTACACAAGAAATGTAAATATCTTTTGACGTAACCGCCAAGTATCTCCATGTTCTAAATGTGCTATCCAACTCTGTACAGAGCGAGATACGTCTTGATCAGAAATTGTACCATTTAGATAGTTCTTTTGCAATCTTTTTAATCTCTGTTTTCCTCGTCTTAGATTTTCAGTTCTTACCCTAATTCTGTCTGGTAAAATGCGAAAACCGAGAAAATTTACCCCGTATTTAGTTGCAAATAATTGAGTTTTCACCGGATGTAATTTCAGACGCAAATTAACTAAATATGCTTCTATTGCTAATTTTGCTTCAGCTAAAAAATCTGGATCATCTGCAAATATCGCAAAATCATCAACATAACGTACATATTTGCTAACCTTTAATTCATCTTGTACAAAATGATCCAACCCATTCAGATAAACATTAGATAAAAACTGACTGGTGAGATTCCCAATGGGTAAACCTCGACGATATTTTAAAGGTGTAAGTAAATCATCACCTGGAAAATATTCAATTGCTGGTGGTTGAAGATTACTACCATTAATAATTGTCTCTAATAACCACAGAGTATCTTGACATTTAAGTTTATGACGAAGTATAGTTTTCAGAATATGATGATCAATACTAGGAAAATATTTTTTAATATCACACTGCAAAACATAGCGGCTAGAACGAGCAAATGTAGTAAAACGTCTTAAAGCACGATGAGTACCAAATCCTACCCGATTAGCATAGGAATCTCTAATAAACGTTGGCTCAAAAACTGGTACGATAATATTACATAAAGCATGATGAACAACCCTATCTCGATAAGGTGCAGCCGAAATAATCCGAGGTCTGGGTTCAAGAATACTAAAGGTTCTATAAGCACCTGGTTGATAGGTTTTTGATTTTAATTGATGTTGAATTTTTTCTAATTCTAGTTCTAGGTTATAATTAAACCCTAAAACATTATCTCTAAACCTTTTTCCCCGTTGTGCCTTCTTTGCGGCTAAAATTAAATTACCAAAATCTGTAATTTCTGAATAAAAATTTCCGTAACGTTTCATTTATGAATGCCTAACTTGTCTTTGCTGCTTAATCCAACCACCCAGTTCATTACCAATGTCATTGATTAATTGTCCCACATATTCATATCGGCGTTCATCAAAGAGTTGAAAATCAAATAACAACCGGGTTTGATGACGCAAAATATCTATTTTCGCATTTAATAATTCTAGTTGACCTAGTTTTTCTCTGGCGTATCGTGCTAAGATCAAACCTTCTAATAAATCATACAGCCCTGAAACGATTCTGTCACCTAAACCAAACTTATGATTTTTAGGTAAACGCTCTAAAATCGGCACATACCATTTAATTAAATCGTAGGTTTTTTGGATAATTGGTAAATCTGACATCTGACATTTGGTTTAAATAATTTAATATCGTATTTAATATCGCAAATTATAAGGGTTTAGCATTGCTAAAACCCTACGTAAGATGTCATTTTTACATCATACATATTGGACATTCTCTGCGAATAGGTACGTAATATCAAATCCCGTACATCCTCAAATCCTGAAAATCCTGATTCAGACAAAAAATACTTGACAAATCCCCATACCTCATAGATAATATATGTAAGTCGTGCCAAGACTACAAAAATTAAAAGCAAAAAAATCGAGTCGCCAGAGGCGACAACAAGAAGAAGGGAAAAGAAAAAAGCGTAAAGTGCAAAAGGGCAAGAGTGTAAAGAACTAAAGAGTCCTTGCGCCGGAAACTACTAACCGAAACCCATTGACGGTGTAGCTGTCATCTGGGTTGTAGGAGTAACGAAACGCAGAACGGCAAAGACTAGGGTTGTTGACCCAAGAACCACCGCGCAGCAGCCGTTTTGCGCCCTCTTCAACGCTATTGGATTCTATCCATGCCGAGCCATCTGTGGGGGCATCATTATAATCACCGTGCCAATGATCATCACACCATTCCCAAACATTCCCGTGCATATCATACAACCCAAAGGCATTAGCTGTCAAGCTACCTACCGGAGTTGTTTTTTCTCTATATTCACCTTCAGGTTCTTCACCATAGATAATAGAAGCACTATAATTTGCTAACTTACCTGTGATAGTTTCCCCAAAGTGAAAAGGTGTCGTCGTTCCAGCCCTGCAAGCGTATTCCCACTCAGCCTCACTCGGTAAACGATATTTTCTACCAGTCAGTTGAGAGAGCCTTTCACAAAACTCCACTGCATCATACCACGTAATTCGCTCAACCGGTAAATTATTTTCTTGTTTATTTTCTTTGAACTTTGACGGGTTCGGTTCAAGTTCTCGGTTTACCTGTGGACACTTGGTTGCGACTGCTTTCCACTGCGCTTGCGTCACAGGATATTTCCCCATAAAGAAAGGTTGTACCGTCACCTCATGCTGAGGACTTTCTTCATCATCATAGCGTCCTGGTTCGCCTTCCGGTGAACCCATAAGGAATTTACCACCGGGGATAGCAACCATGTCTAATGTGATATTTCCTGGAAGACTTTCTTGAAAATAATAATTTTGTTGAGTTTCTCGTTTCGTTTCTTCACCACGACGGTTAACAGTAATGACATCAAAATCAAAACTTTGTAACCGGACTTTTCCAAAATTAATTTCTGGACGTTTTAACTTTACTCCCTCAACCTCAATAGTTTCTAACTTGAATATTTTCCGACTTGCTTCTACTCCCTTATCATCACCCCTAACAACAGCACGATAACCTTGTGCTATTTTCAGTAAAGGTTGATAGTTTTCTTTTAATGGTTCAGCTAAAGTTTCAATTACCGACGATAACCGCACCAACTCACCTTTATTATTGCTTAAATAAGCCTGTTGTAATTTTCGCGCTAATTCCTTTGCAGCTTGACTACCTTTTTCAACATAACTCAAAGCTGCCCATTGTTGCACTTGATTTAAGTCATTATTTTGATTTTGGTTACTAACTTGGCGGTTAATATATTGAATCAGAAAATCCGAAAGTTTTTTTAATATTTGTTCGCGGTTTCTTCTAGGAAGTCTTTTGAGTAATTCATTTCTCACTTCTCGTTCCATTTCATATAATTCAAAATCAACCTGTTGACATAAATCTGATAATAATAAATCAGCAACCGCATACCAAAGAAGATTTGATGTTTGATAGAAGAATTTACGGTATAAACAATAAAGTAAATCTGGAGTTAAAACCAAAGGAAAAGCAGCATAAGACGCAAATTTTAAATGTGAGTTTCCTAATAATTTTTCAAATACCGCTATTCTACCTTTAGCATCAAATCCATAATTCCATAAATCATCTGAAGAACCTCTTTCTTCCTCCTCCTTCTCTGGGAGGGAAGGGGGGTGGGGGGTTAGGTTTCGACTTGATAACCATTTCACCATTCTTTGAAACTCCCCAGTCTCCAAAGCAAACATAGGAACTGAAGGATTTATTTTAGCTATTTCTTCAGCCGTATTATCTACCCAACGGGAAGGGGGTAAAGGATTTAACCAAGCTATTTTTTTAGTTTTAGGAATTAATTGTGTAATAAAATCATAAGTTTCTTCCCACCTATCGGGTACAGTGCGGCCACGCGCAGCGCCAGCATCACTGATAATAATTACTAGAGTATGTTGTGGAGAAAATTTAGATAATATAGATGTAATAGATTGACCTTGCCAACATTGCGGATCATGGTAAAGTTCATCAGTAGGACTATTATGAAAATAATAAACTTTTGCAGTTTGGTAAATTTGTTGTAATTGACGACAAAATGGGTGAAATGGAGTCATTGAACCACCTTGATCAATTAATAGCACAACTTCCCGATATTTAGTTTTAGGATAAGTAAAAACAGCTTGAGTAAAAAATCCGTGTTTAGTAATATCTATAACTGTATTAGGAATGTCTATTTGGCGAATATTACCAGTTGATTTCTGTATTAATAACTGCCAACTTCTTTGTAATTCCTGACGACTAATAGGTAAATAATAAACTTCTTTGAGTTTCGTTTTTACAGAAGTACCAACTCCATGATCATCAGGCAAATCAGGATTAAATTGTGCTATTTCTGCGGCTGGTTGTGGTAATTCTGGTTCATCATTAATTAAAGCAGGTTGGGGTATTTTTTCTCTTTCCGGTTTGTGTTTTCCAAGCTTTACTTCAATAACATCAGTTTGACTTTCTACCTTTGCCGTTTGAGACGGATACTTTTGATTAAATTCTTGCCAACATTGATTAAATAAAGCCTGTTGTTTGCGAGACTTTACCCAAACCGTTTGTAAAACCCCTTTAATAGCTGGTTTATTATCATTTAATACTATGTCAACAGACTTAGACAAAGCCATAAATGCCAAATCATACTGGTCTATAGTCAGAGGTAAACCAGTTGCGCGTAATTCCAGAAATAGATTTAGCAATAATGGATTTTTCATAGTGCTTCTATTTTAGCATAGTTATTCGCTCTTGTAGTGCGGGCATCTTGCCCGCTAGATATGTACCTCATAACACCGGGAAGTGCTGTAAAGTGCAAAAGTAGGGTGTGTTAGCGACAGCGTAACGCACCATTTCAGGTTAAGTCAGAATTGCAGGTTATTAAATTTGCGTTCGAGGATGTGTTCTCGTTCCCATACTCTAGTTACTGTTCTCGTTTCTCATTTCTCATTTTCTCGTTTCTCGTTCCCATACTCTGTATGGGAACGAATTTTAAAGGCTCTGCCTTTATTGATTGTATAGTACAAGAGGCAGAGCCTCTTTGATAGCATTCCCAGTCTGAGACTGGGAACGAGGTAACGAGGTAAACGAGATAAACGAAGTAAAGATTATCCTGTAAATCCTTAAATCCTGGATATTATCTCGACTTCGCTCGATAACCACCTGATTCAGACATTATTTTCCATATTCTTGTTTATCCTGGCGATTTTTTAATAAAGTACCATTATAGGGAAGTTTCTTGTTTTTAAGTTCTTTGATAATATCATTTAATTTTTTATCATCAATCTCATTTTCCTCATTTCTAATATGAAGGTTTAAGACTTGAAACCAATCAATTAATTCACTGGTACTGACTTTTTTATCTGTTTCTTCTTTGTTATCATTCATATCTTCTCGCAAAGCCAAAAAACGACCAATTGCAGCATTTATTAATGTTTCAGGAGGTGCTGAAAATCTGCCATTGATAATATCTATTAATGCCTTTTTATCAGGAAATTCCACATAATGATATAAACAACGTCTGAGAAAAGCATTAGGTAATTCTTTCTCTTGGTTAGAAGTGATAAAAATAATTGGTGGTGCATCTTTATTAGCTGTTAACCACCGTCGAGGACGCACATCTTTAATTTCAAAACATTGGTCTTCTAAAGCTAATAATAAATCATTGGGAAAGTCTATATCAGCCTTATCAATTTCATCAATTAAGACGATATTTCTAGATTTGATATTATCTGTTTCTCCATGTTCTAAAAAAGCATGACCTAATGGACCATATTCTAAATAATCTTCAGGGTTTGTACTCTTTAATTTTTCTAATCGTGCTATTTGTGCAGCTTGTAATCTGCCAATATAATCATAGGTGTAAAAGCCATCTTGCGCTTTGCTAGTTGATTGAATATTCCACAGTCGGAAATGCCAATTTTCTCCTTCTCTTTGACTAAATTCATAAAATACAGCGCGTGCAAGTTCACTTTTTCCGCATCCAGGTTCACCTTCTAATAGTAAAGGCCGATTTAGTTGAATAGCTAACTTTACCGCTTCTTTTAATCCATTATCAGGATAGTATGGGTATAGTTTGCGGTTTACTTGTTCGTTCCAAATACCTCCAGAGGGAGGGTGTATTTTTCCGGTGTATTCTAATTCCATGGGTAATTACTCCAAATTTTTAAAGTTGTAAGATTTCTATCAATGTTTAAATATTTATATAACTCAACAAGTAATTCTTGTGCATTATTTTGACATTTATTAATTATTTCATTGGCCATTAATTCTTCCATATTCAATAGATTAATTAAATGATATGGACGATAATCAGCGTTTGGTAATTCTATGATATTTTCATGAATATAGCTTTGATTTTGTAATTGATTTTGTAAATTTTTATCTGTGGCTAATAAAAACATTAACAACTGTCCATCATTATCAGGTGATTTTGCCTGATACATAGTTTGATGGAAATCATATATTTTGTTGATATTTTCGATATCATAGCAATAATGATCAATATTAATTACAAGAATAATATGTTGTTGTTTAAGTTTATTGTAAATGTCATTTTTATGAAAAATAGATTTGAAGTTAGTAATACTTGTACTTAATTGTGTATGGATATTCTCACTAGAACTATTAAGAGTGATAATTGAATATTTATTGATTTTAGTTTTAGTTTGAAGAAAACAACTTTCAATTGCTTTCTCTAATCGGTGCAACATCCAACTACGACTATATAGACAATCATTAGAAATTAAAAAAGTATTTTTACCGTCTTGCACTTTTTCAATTAGTAAATTAATTTGCCTTTCATGATTAAAGAGTTTTAATTTGTCTTCTAATTCAATAGTATTATCTGGTTTATAAGCAATTTCATCTGGGTTTAAACCTAAAATTTTACAAAAGGCATTGAAAACTGATTCTGGTAATAGTTTTTCTTGCCCTTTTTGTTTACTTTTGCGTGCATCTTTTCCAGTACAAAATGTTCGCCAATTTGCATCAGTTAACTGGAACGCAGTCACTTGTTTATCTTCTAAATCTCTAAGAAATTCATCAAGTTGTATTGGCACACTTACTTGATCAATATATATTCTTACTATATCCCTACTAGATTTATTTATGTCTGAATGAGTTGAAAAAATGTGCAGATGTTTTTCTGATAACTCTGTTAAGTTTGGATTATTTAATTGCGTTGTATTTGGAGTGATTATAATTTTTTCTATTATATAGCGTTTTAATTCTTGTTTAGTAACTTTATATATTGGTGTCTTGGCAGAATTTTGAGTATATCCTTCTTTTTTCATTGCTGCCTTAATTTTTTCAATCCCATCCGAAGAAGCCCTTAGTGTTTTTTCTTGTTGCTCCATGTTTGAATTTCCATCTTCTTGTGATCAGATCATATTTGACCATGATCTGAGTATGCCATTTTTTAGTACAAGAGTCAATATGAACTTGTAAGTAAACAACAGAAAAAAGAAGATTATGCTCAAAAACTACCACCACCACAAACAACTTAAAACCTTAAATGATCAGCAAAATGTGGTATTTTACACTTGGTGGGTTGCGAAAATGGTTCATCTCATCCTCATCTCAGTAGGTATCGGTTTAGTATTTACTGGTAATATCCATGATGGTTCATTAACCACAGTTGCAGGTGTGTTATCGCAGATTTCAGTAGGTAGCTTTGCCAAGTATAATCAATCTCGCTTAGATAAGCAAATTAAAGCGTTAATGGCTAAAATGGATGAAGAGTAAATTGACGTGAAAAAGCTGGTAGGGGTTGAGAATTACGCTTTATCCCTACGAATATATTATCTGGTAGCGTAGCGTGGCGCAAGCCATACCCGGATTAACAGGATGTTCTTGTTTATCCTTATGCAAAAATTTGTGATACTTTTAAATTTAGACTATTAAATTGTGGAGATAAAACTAAATCATCACCGGAGAAAATCCCAATCTCATGATAAATTTTGTTAATTAACTCTAAAACCAATATGCTTTGGGTTTGGGGGTCAATAATCCAATATTCAGGAATACCACAATCTTGATATTGTAGACGTTTGGCAATAAAATCTCTATCTCTTTGTAATTCCCCAGGACTAACAACTTCCACAACTAATAAAGGTGGTAACATTGATAGGCGAATAGTGTTCCGATTTGCTAATTGTTGAATATGCTCTTCTCGAATAATAGTCAGGTCAGGATAACGGTTTCTCGGTTCTCCTCTGACTTCCAACTCTAAACCATGTCCTCGCACTCTATCAATCCCTATTAACAATGCAAAGATTAAGAAAAGACGATTGGCAATTTGCACATTAATTCCTGATTCTGGGGGCATTTCAATTAACTCTCCATTAAATAATTCATAAAGTTTGTCTGTACCATCATCATAAGATAAATATTCTTCAAAGCTTTGAAATTGATGTTTAACTTGTAGCATCAGAGTTACTCCATCTATTGCCGTAGTTAGTTAGATTTTAACACTATTTATTTCTCTCTACGTCTCTGCACGAAATTAAATGTAATTCACTCAGAACTTACGCAACTGGCATATTGGTAGGGTGCGTCAGATACCAACAATCTATTTATTTGCAGGATTTATGCAGTCTGACGTGGTTGGTGAGCTTGTCGAACCACACCCTACAACATATTTTTGGTGTGACACTTCTATCACTTACCAGAAAATTTTAGACCTTCACATTAGCGATCGCCCCAATTTTGCTATAATCATGATCACTTCAATGTAATCGGTTACAACATGATGATTACCACTGTTGAGCGTCGTTATAGTTTAGATGAATATCGCGCCATTGAAGAAAAAGCTGAAGGGCGCAGTGAATATCGTGATGGAGAAATTGTACCAATGTCTGGAGGATCACTCAACCACAGCCGGATAGGTGGCAATATTTTTGCATTTCTCAAGTTTTTGCTACGTGATAGTAAATTTGAGCCAATTAATAGCGATTTACGCCTATGGATTCCTGAATATAAACGCGGATTATATCCAGATGTGATGGTTTTTGCAGGTGAACCGCAACTAAATGAAAATCGCAGTGATGAAGTTTTAAATCCTATTTTAATTGTGGAAGTATTATCTCCTTCAACAGCAGATTATGACCGCAAAAGCAAGTTTCGGATGTATCGTTCAATTAGCAATTTTTGTGAATATTTATTAGTTGAACAAGATGAACCTTTTATAGAAAAATATAGTAAACAATCTCAAGGTTGGTTATTAAGTGATTTTAATGATTTAGAAAAATCCATTTATTTGGAGTCAATTGGGGTTGAATTACCGATAGCGGAAATTTATCGCGGTGTTGTTTTTGGGTAAGTAGTGAGTTATAATAGGCTAGAATAAGCTCTTGTTACCTTAATTAAGTGTAAAAAGTAAAACTATATGAGATTAGACTTTGTAGAATATTGTCAGGATAAAGATTTGCCAAGTGAGTGGCGTTTAGAAGGTTGTCAATTAGGTAATGTAAACTTGATTGTTGGTAAAAATGCCTCTGGAAAATCAAGAATCCTTGGAGCTATTAACTTTTTATCAGGGTTGCTATCTGGTGATAAAATCCTTAGACCTGATGGTGTATCTGGAGAGTGGATAGTAACCTTCGATGCTGATAAAGAAAAAGAAGAGAAAAAAGTCTACATATTAAAAGTTGATAATGGTCAGGTAGTAAAAGAGAGTTTTACTATTGGCTCTAAGACTTACCTTGATAGAACCGAATCAGGTACGGGTAAAGTTTGGGCTGATAAAGAAGGTAAAGATATTGACTTTCAGACTCCCATTAATGGAGTAGCTGCATTCAAACGAAGAGATTCTATTCAGCATCCCGTTTTTGATAAAATTTACGATTGGGCATTCTCATTGAGATACTACAAATTTGGGACCGATTTAGGAAAAAATCGTCTTGCATTCGTTAACTATAATAGCAAAAATATAGATTTAAAAGACACAGACAAAATAGTTGAAATCTTTAATTTAGGAAAAGAAAATTTTGGTAACTATTTCATTAAACTTATACAATCAGATATGTTATTTGTAGGCTACAACATATCTGAAATTGATACTGAAACACCAGCATCAATTTTATTTTCTGATAAAGGTGACGAAATACCTATGCAAAATTTGTTACAATATATTTACGTTCAAGAAAGTGATTTAAAAGATAAAACTGAACAAGTATTAATGTCTCAAGGTATGTTTAGGGCATTATCCATAATAATTCAAATAAACTACTCACTTTTATCTAAAAAACCTAGTTGTATATTAATAGATGATATTGGGGAAGGACTTGATTTTGAAAGAGCATCAGCGATGATTAAGTTGCTGATTAGCAAAGCACAAACTGGATTAGTTCAGTTAATTATGACTACAAATGACAGATTTATTATGAATGGTGTTCCTTTGGAATATTGGTCAGTGATTGAGAGAAAATCAGGATTAGCTAAACTTCATAACATACATAACTCAAAAGAAATATTTGATGATTTTAAATTCACTGGTTTAAACAATTTCGACTTTTTTGCAACTCAATTCTATATTGAGGGATTTGGTAATGAGGAGAATATAGAAGAGTGAAAAAATTAGCGATTTTTGTAGAGGGTAAAACAGAACAGATTTTTGTCGCAAAGTTGCTGAGAGAAATTGCTGGAAAATTTCAGATGACCATAGAGATTAAATCTCGGCAAGGAAGTAACTTACCTAAAGTAATAATGAAAGATTCTGTCACTTCAGAAACAAAATTTTATGTGTTAATTCATAACTCATGCGGTGATGAACGTGTTGTTTCAGACATGAAAGAGCTGTATAATCTTTTAGCTAAAGATGGCTATGATAGAGTAATAGGTTTAAGAGATATTTATCCAATATCTATAGCTGACAAATCTAAGTTGCAAAGAGGTTTGAATTATGCTTTACCAAAAGGATCAATTCCTATAAATATAGTTATTGCTGTTATGGAAGTGGAAGCCTGGTTTTTAGCAGAATATAATCATTTTCTCAAAATAGATCCGCGTCTTACTCCAGAGCAAATTCAAGCAATGTTTGGATTTAATCCTCAAACGGATGATATGGAACACAGACCTCATCCTGCTGATGATATGAAACAGATTTATAACTATGTCGGTAAAGGTTATAACAAGAGCGAGAAACAACTCAATAGACTTGCATCTCATTTAGATTATGAGTTTATATATATGCACCTTATCAATAGCGTTCCTAGTTTGGGAGAATTTGTTGGATATATTGATAAATTCATGATTTCTTCATAAATATGATGTATTAATAAAGATATTTATCTTAATAGTCTAAAAATATACAATAATATCTTCCTGTGGGCAATTTTTATCTACCCAATGGAGGAATCAAGACGTACCCAATAAATATTAAATAATTAAATATTCCGATCACCTGACGAACTTTAACAGCATATCCCTTTGTTTGCACTATACAAACAAGGGATTTTTTTATGCAAATTCGTAAATGATACCAATTGCAGATGATAATCATCATTTTATATATCTTAGGGGGGACTGGATTCAAGCGGAATAAATATTAAATATTAAGTAGCCCGATTACCCTACCGGACTTTAGCTCCAAATCCTCTCTTGTCATTACCCGATAAGAGAGGTTTTATTCACTTTTTATCAGCTTACTCAGAAATTTGCTAATTTTCATTAACCGAAAATTATTCATTTTTAGAATTGATATATTACCACAATTTGTCTACATATTAAAAATAATGCCCCGACCATAATCAATATTAATGTTATTTTTCCACCAGGAACTAGGGTTTGATAGTTACCATTAGCAAATTCTGGTGTTTGACTTTGTTTCCAACTCATTAATGCTGGCATAATTCCTCCTAAAATGGAAGCACTAAATGCGCCAGTATATTCTAAAGCATGAAAAAAGATATTAGGATTAAATGTTCCTAAACTCAGGGGTGGAAGCAACACTAAAGAATAGAGAGGTAAACGAGAAATTTCGCTTTTGGTAATGGTAGAAATATCTTTAAAAAAGTCTGTTAACCCATAAGTAATCCCAATAAATGATGTCACAATTGCAAATTCAGAAAAAATTGATAATAACACAGCAAACCATTCTCCTGATTGACCAGTTCGGAGAATTTCCAGTGGATCAAATACTTTCTCATTTTCGAGATTATGCGATAAAATATCTGGAGTCATGCAGCCTAAAATAACCGCATTCCAAGCTAGAAACATGAATAAGGGAATCACTGAACCAATAATCATAGATTGGCGAATTTTGGGAATGTCTCCTTCCAATTGAGTTACAACCAATGGAACAATACTATGAAAGAACATTGCTACATAAATAACAGCAATAGCATTACCTATAGATGGCCAATTTTGGACTAAAAGTTGAGAGTTTTGGAATTGCATTCCCCCTAATATTAATAAACCGAAAAAAGCAATTAGTAAAATAATAATAAATATACCATTAATCTTTTCTACTAATCTATCTTTACCCCAATACATTAGGCTACCAAATACTAGAAAAAAACTTACTGTTCCTACCCACTGAGGTGAAATATGTTCTAATTCCCAAACTTGATCAACTGTGGTTATTAAAATTTTTCCACCTTCAGTCATATATGCCACCAAGAGGGCATAGTGGTTAAATACATAGGCAATTCCGGCAATTCTCGCTCCTGGTTTACCGAGAATCTTGGCTATGATTGCTAATAAACCTATATGAGAAATACCCTCAACTCTCATCACATTTAAAGTCAATTCTGCAACTAATAAACCGGAAATTAAAGCATACAGCCATACAGTAATAAGTAGGATTGTAGATGGTATAATCCCAGATGGTAAAGTTACCGTAGGTAATCCAATAATCCCCGCCCCAATGGTAGTTCCGACAATTAAAGCTGTATTTCCAAAAACACTACCAGGTTGATGTTGAAATTTATTATCATCAAACTTTAGGTGAGAAAATAATCGCGTTACTGGTTGTTCTTGTTTATTCATAGTGCAGGTAATTAGTGTTATTTAGTGTTATTTAGATCCCCTATTTAGATCCCCGACTTCTTAGAGAAGTCTATGTAACATACTATAGCATTACACCAAAAAGATTTTACTGCCTACCGCTGTTGGTGTAGCCTATCCTTAGGGTAACCTGCTAGATTACACAAAAAAAGGTTGTGTCAACTATTTTACACGAGTTATGAATTTGTTGATTTTTCTAAATAAATTTATTGACAATTTTGCATATAATCAAAATATATAGGAATCCGGTTTGATTGTTGTTCATTATACTGAGACTCAATCGTTGATTCGATGGGGTTTACGGTTTACAGCTTGTTCAAAAATCAAATAGTAGCCCTATATCTGCTAAAAGTATTAAAGCTGGATTTTTATTTCCTGTTCAAATTGGTGTCAGGATTTAGCCGTCAGTTGTCATCTGATACAGCTTTTAATCCAGAAATACAGGAAATTAACACTTCCTCTTTTTTGCTGTTCTGGCTTTTGGCTGATAGCTGAATGCTTACAAATCGGTTGAGATAATAACCAATGAGGATTTACAAGTTTGTCTATTATGCCCAAAAAAACCACTACTCCCCATTAACTACTCTGGAGACGAGATGTATCTAGCGCATTCATTCATGAGTGATGAGAAACGGAAAAAACATCAACAGCCTTTAATTTTAGTGGTAGAAAATCATGATGATAGTCTACTGCTAATGGGTTATACCCTTGAGTTACTTGGTTGTCAGTCTATTTGTCAAAAAGAAAGTTCAAAAACAGTATTTATGGCGAAAGAACACCAACCTGATTTAATTTTATTAAATATTTTTTTACCAGGTATGAGTGGACTAGACGTTATTCGATATCTAAAGCAAGAATCATTAACTTGTCATATTCCCGTGGTTGCTGTTACTGTTTTAACTGGGAGTGAAGATAAACAACATATTCTAGAAGCAAAGTTTGATGATTACATCACTAAACCTTATATGATTGAGGAATTGGCAGCAATTATCTACCGATTACTAGGTAGAAAATTTGAGCTATGCTCAACTTTAGAAGTGCAGCACATTCATTAATAATTATTCAGTGATTTTAGGTAATTTGACTGTGAATATACTACCTTTACCCAGTTCGGAGAAAAGTTCTATTTTACCTCTGTGTGCTTCAGCAATCCGGCTGGAAAGGTGTAGTCCTAAACCACTACCTGATCTTTTATTCTGGCCTTGGTGAAAGCGCTCAAAAATTGTTCCCTGATCTTCTGCCGCAATGCCATAACCTGTATCTTGAACTTCGATGACTATTTCACTGAGATGATTGATTGGGGATAAGGTTTCAAAAATGCGAATTTCTATACTACCTGTATCAGTAAATTTGATCGCATTACCAATTAAATTATTAAACACTCGTCGTAATTCTAAGCGATCGCCGTTAACTATGCCCCCATTATTTCCAGTTGGGCTTAATTCATGGGTATCCAATTTTAAAATTAAGTTTTTCTCCTGTGCTAGGGGAGTTAGTTCACTGACTACTTCAGCCGCAATTGTTGTTAAGTTACATGATTCAAAGTTGAGGGTTTTTTTCCCAGCCTCAAAACGGTAAACTTCTAGCAATGTATTTACCATTTCCAGAAGATTTTGATTACTGCGAATCATCACATGAATCGGTTGTTTCATTTCTGAAGGAATCTGACCAAAGACTTCTTGCAGAAATAAATTTAGCATTCGATCAGCGGCTACTAGGGGAGTACGTAAATCATGGGTGAGACGAGAAACAAAGTCTTCTCGCTGTAGTGTCATTTTTCGTTGTTCGTCAATACTGTGCTTTAATCTTAACAGCGATCGCACTCTTGCTAATAGTTCTTCTGTCTCAAAGGGTTTACAAATAAAATCATCAGCCCCAGCATCTAAACCTTTAACAACGCTAGATTCGTTATAAGCTGTCAGGAGTAAGATCGGAATATAGTTGATTTCGGGATTATTCCGAATCCGTAGTGTAACTTCATAACCATCTATTCCCGGCATCATCACATCTAAAATAATCAAATCCGGTGGTAATTCTGCTACTTTGTCTAAAGCTGCTTGACCATTGGTAGCTGAATCAACATGATATCCCTCACTTTCTAAAAGTGTTCTCACTACATCGAGATTATCTTGGACATCATCAACAGACAAAATTCGGTCTTTTTTTAAATTAGACATAGTTAACTTTTTGGTAATCTACAACCTGATATGAGGATAATTCATTAAAGCTTTGTTCGGGGAATATACAGAATGAAAATGATGCTGATGAGAACTAAAAACTACATTACCTAAATCTGCTGCTAAATTGATTCTTCGGGGTAATTCTATTTTAAACGTTGAACCCACTCCTAATTGACTTTCAACACATATTTTTCCTCCCATTATCCCCACTAGTGAATCAATAATAGCCAAACCCAAACCTGTCCCTGAATATTTACGGCTGATACCTTGATCAATTTGATGAAATGCTGCAAAAATGTTTTGAAAATCTTGAGCAGCAATCCCAATTCCTGTATCTTTAACAGTTATTGTAACTTGATTTTTAGGTGTTTCTCGAATTTCTACCCAAATATTGCCAGATTCTGTAAATTTAACAGCATTGGTCAGTAAATTAGTTAAAATTTGCCGTAATCGGACTGCATCATTAAATACTGATGTATTCTTTAAGTCTGTTTTGACTAACAAAGATAACTTTTTGGCTTCAGCTAAGGGGCGGATTTCTGTAACTACGTTACTAACAATTGCTGATAAATCCAACATTTCTGGCTTTAGTGCTAATTTCCCAGATTCTAGCTGAGAAAAATCCAGAATTTCATTGATCTTGATCAGTAACTCTTTACCATTATTGAGAATTTTCTCTACCATGACCAGTTGTTGATTTGTCAATTCACCAAATTTAGGACGTAATAGAATCTGTGAAAATCCAATAATCGCATTCATGGGAGTTCTTAGTTCATGGGATATGGTGGCTAAAAATAGTGATTTTAAACTGGATGCTTCCAAAATATTGAGGTTTTGTTCTTGAATATGCTGCTGCTGTGCTGTGAATTCTTTCTGCTGTAAGATTAGCTGTTCACGACTTTCTTTAAGCTGTTGATTTGCTAAATTTAGCTGCATTTCCGTATGGTGTATACGAATTGCACTGCGTAACATTTGAGCTATGGTTTCTGGCGATAATTTAGACTTAATAAAATACTCGGTAGCACCTAATTTTATCCACTCTTGGGCTATTTTTTCATCTCCTGAATCTATGAGAATTACTAAAGGAACTTGAATCCCTGAAGATTGTAATTTATGAATTAATGTTAAGCTGTCTTGATTTGGTAAGTGATAGTCGAGAAATATGCAATCATAGTGATTATGGATCAAGGCAAAGAAGGCTTGACTCCCATCCTTAACTTCATCAATTTCCATCTTAATACCTGTTTTAGTCAGAGCTAAACTTACTATTAAGCCGTCTACCTGATCATTTTCTGCAACTAAAATTTTTAGCGGTTCTTCCATCGGTTTTTCTTTTTGCTGTTAAATACAGATTTATGTTCAGCATTTCTGTTTTTACAGTCTCTAGATTGTACAAATAATCAACATGATTTTTTGCTGAATTAGCAGATTTATTCCCAAATAAAATACTTTATCCAGTTAAAAACATTGTAAATTACTAATTCATTAACTGTCCTCACCCATTAGTGAGAGTTGCATGGAAACATTATGTACCATTAGCGTAAGTATTTAAACTTAAAGAGTAGGAATAATTGCTAAATAAGGATCACTTACCTCCTGCGGATGAATAGGTTTTTAGAGCAGGTATCAGCGTTAAAAGTCTTTTGGTGTCTGATAGCAGTGTGGATTTAGTCATGTTGGATGCTATCTTAGTACAACCACGGAAATGGCACAATTATGTAAAATAGTTGCCAAGCTGACTGGATCAGCTTTTTAACCTACTTAATTTTTGATTTTTGACCTCCGCATTGCGGAACTGCTGTGTTGAGTCCATTGTAAATTTGGTGATCATGGTGTAACTGTAATTTTTCTGATTTGTCTCAATAATCTCATTTGTTTTGGGAAAAATATCTATATGTCTTTAGCTAGATTTTTGCATCTATTGAAATTCAAAAATCAATTATTCGTTATTCCTATTGGTAGATGTTTAATGGTTCACAGATCGTATATGCTTAAGGTTGGGTAAATTGAATACAATTCTTAAAAAACAAACAAGCTTTTTTTCCCTCTCCTCCCTTCTGTCTATTGGCACTACTTCAGAAGTAATCTGATCATCATGGGTGTAATAATGAGTGAAATTAGTATTCTGTTAATTGAAGATCACGATTTAACCCGCATGGGACTCAAAACTGAATTGCAGTCACACAGCGGCTTTAAGGTGATTGGTGAGGCAGCCAATGCGACTCAAGGACTAAAACTTTTAGAAACAATCAAGCCAAATGTGGCTGTGATAGATATTGGTTTACCTGATATGAGTGGAATTGAGCTAACTCGTAAATTTAGACGTTATCAGACAGAAACGGGACAATTTCAGACGAAAATTTTGATTTTGACGATGAATAATACTGAAGATGCAGTCCTAGCGGCTTTTGCGGCGGGAGCAGATTCTTATTATATGAAGGAAACAAGTATTAATAAATTTACTGAAGCTGTAGAAGCAACTTTTCATGGTAATTCTTGGATTGATCCAGCGATCGCTAGTGTCGTATTACGGAAAATGCGTCAAGGTGTCCCCGGTGATCATCAATCATTGGACAAGCCAAAAACTGTAAAAATCGAAGCTCTGGAAATAGAATATGAACAAGTTTTAGAAACTTATCCCCTCACCCAAAGGGAACTGGAAATTTTAGAATTGATTGTGGGTGGTTGCAGCAATGGCCAAATCGCCGAAAAATTATATATTACTGTAGGTACAGTAAAAACTCATGTTCGCAATATCTTAAATAAACTCTGTGCTGATGATCGAACCCAAGCAGCCGTGCGGGCTTTACGTTCTGGGTTAGTAGTTTAATCTTTCCTGCAAACATTCTGCAATCCGTTGTGCTGCACCTGCACGTCCCATGCGCTGCAACCCATTTTCAGCAATCTCATGTAAGAGGTCAGGATTTTTGAGTAGAGATTGGATAGCGGGGAGAACTTGTGATGGTTGGTTGACGAGGGTGAGAGATATTCCTAAAAGCCGACTTTGAGCTTCTGCAAAAGCGGGGTTGTATTGAGGTCCATGACCAGAAATAGCGATCGCTGGTTTTCCCAAACCGATGAATTGTTCTGTTGCTGTTCCAGCCATAGCGATCGCCAGATCACCTAAATGTAAGCATTCATTATAGGCTTGTTGGGTCAGGATAAAATAAGCATTTTTTTGGTTAAAAGTCAAGCTATCAGGGTCAGAAATTGCTAAAGGAGATTGATCACACCGTCGCCAACCTTGAATGTGTAAAGTTTGGGATAAAATACTACAATCTAAACCAGGAGCGATCGCCCCTAAAAAAATCATCGTCCCCGCAGCCCGAAAGATGGAATCTGGTTGTCGTAAACTAGCCGTCAGCGCAGATACAGCAATCATGATGATTTCCCAATTGTTGTAAGCTTCCGGCGCACGAGAACCGGGTAACAGAGTCACAATCAAAGGCCGAATCACTTCTTCGAGTTCAGCATCAGGACGATAAAACTGTTGTGCGGTAAAAATCTTCTGCAAACCATCCATCATGGGATTCCCCACATCCACAGCGGGAATTCGCCATTTTTTGAGAATTTCCGTAGTCAGAGCATCTCTAGGAAACACAGCCCGACAACGGCCACGACTCATCAACCATCTTTCCCAAGGATGGTAAATTGAACCAGAAAAATTTTCCCACCATGCGGACTTTGATTTTCTCGGTAATAATCCCGCTTCATCGCGCACATAGTATTCTGATTTAGCAGTACCTACAAAGGCATAATTAGCACCACTCACGGCTGCAAACAACAGGGGAACAATATCCCCCACAGCTAGAATAGCTTTGGGATTACCTAACTTGGTTTGTGAACTTACCCAACTGCGGATAGATTGAATTTGATTAAGAGTCAACTGCACCAACCCACCCCGCAGATCGCGCATTAATTCGCGGCTATCCATATATATAAAACCACCAGAAGGCATAGTCTGCACCTTACCAATCATAGAAATATCTATTTGTTGATAAGCACGTCCTTCACCTACTATTGGTAAAGCAAAAATATCTGGTGGAGAAGATAATTGTTGTAGAGCCTGGATAATCCGAACAGCAATGATATCTTCTCCGTGACCATTGCTTAAGACTAATAACTGTAAACGAGAATTGGTCATTGATTTTTAAAATACGCTTTAATGGCATAGGTATCACTTGTCAATGTAATAGGACAAGGAATAATAATTCGTTCTAAATCTAAATTTAAGCTCTTTTTTATCTACATTTTTAGCCCTTGACTCCACTCCCTGTATCCGTAGGAACAATATATTTTTGTAGAAACAAAAACAATAATAGCACTGGAGTAATAGAAATTACTGAACCAGCAGCTACCAACCGCCAATCTAAAGAAAATGTTCCCGCTAACTTAGCTACCCCCAAGGGTAAAGTATATAAACTTTCATCTTGGATGACAATTAAAGGCCACAAAAAGTCACTCCAAGCACCAATAAAGACAAAGATAGCCAAAGTAATCAGCGCTGGACGAATGGCAGGTAGCATGATGTGCCACCACAATCCTAACTCAGAACTACCATCTAAACGAGCCGCTTCTTCAATTTCCTTTGGCACACCTATTAGAGCCTGCCGTAATAAAAATATACCAAAGGCAGATGCCAAACTAGGAAAAATTATTCCTAAGTAACTATTTCTCAACCCTAGTTGCACTGTCAAAATATATAAAGGAATCATGACAATTTGGAAGGGAATCATAATTGTGGAGACAATGGCAATAAAAATCCCATTTCTGCCCACAAATGATAGTCTGGCCAAGGGATAAGCCGCTAAGGAACAAAACAACAAATTTAAACCAACTGTTAATACTGATACCAGGATACTGTTGTATAAATAAGTTGCAAATGGTAAAAATTGCCAAACTTTAGAGAAGTTTTCTAGTGTTGGCTGACTAGGTAATAATTGGGGTGGTGACTGCCAAATATTTTCCGTTGGTGATTTTAGTGCTGTGCTGATTAACCATAACAATGGAAACAGCATCACGAGAGCGATCGCACTGAGTATGCTATAAATAATTAAAGTTTGGATGCGGGAGTTTTTTAACTTCATATTTTGTTAAAAATGATTACGTGTAAAGGTTGTTAATATAACTATTTGTAACCTAAAAAATAAACTTTATCCTATAATTATACACACTAATTTTACCTCAAGTGACAAAAAACCAGATCCCTGACTTCTTGAAGAAGTTGGGGATATGAGTCCTGACATTGTGTCTTAATAACATAAATTCTAGGAAATTGTGGGATATGATGAAATCGAAATTTTCAAAATAAGTAATATTTTTATGAAACCAATTCTGCAAATAGCAGCATTTGTAACTATAATTATTTTTGTGAGTGTTACCTTGGTTTCTGTCCATAAAGTTTTTCGAGATCAGTTAATAATAACTCCCCAAATTGCCAAAGAATGTTTAACTAATTCCAGCTTACCTTGTGATAATTCAAAGTCATCTATAAATATACCATTTATTCCCGATCAGAAATTAGATGATCAACAACGGTTTTTAGCAACAATTGCCCAAAAAATCCCCACAATTCCCCAGGATGATACTTTTGAATATACTTTACTACGTTCCTATGGAACAGTATTTATTAATCAAGAGTCAGGAATTAATTTACCACAAAAAGTGATTTTAGATAACGAATCAGAAACAAAATCTTTTCAGAAGACAATGAGTATAGCTTTAGTAGATGGCACTCAAGAATGTTATTTACAAAAAAACGCAGCAGCAGCTTTAAATAAGGCGAAAAGTTTAGAAAATATTCCCCTTAAATCAGGTTATGCTGGTGATTGTCTTCGCAATTTTGCCACTAATTTAAGATTTTGGAATAAATACGCAAATAGTGAAACATTAGCAAGAGTCAAAGCCGGAAAAGAAACAAAAATTCTCGGTTTAGTTGCACCCCCCGGTACGTCACAACATCTGTGGGGATTAGCAATTGATTTACAAGTATCAACATCAACCCAAAGACAGGCTTTAAATGAAAATGGTTGGTTTCAAACTGTAGTTAGTGATCTTCCCCATTGGACTTATTTAAGCCAGAGTGAAGATGATTTACCCAAATTTGGATTACAACAAAAAACTATCCAAGGAATTAAATATTGGGTAACACCAATTTAATTTGTTAGTTGTTAGTAGGGGCGAAGCATTTGGAAGATAAATTATCGGTCATTGCCAAAAATAGTTCTCCAAATGCTTCGCCCGTACAGTTGTCAGTTGTTAGGAGAAAGAAGGAAATTTCCCTGTTCTCTGTTATAAAATAGTCATATATCTGATAGTTGGAGTTTTAACAGTGAGTTTATTTGATGATTTAAGTCGGTTTTTAGAAAGTCGTTTAGAAGAGTTCTTGCGGAATAACCCTCATTTAGAGTTAGAAGCACTTTTAGAACAACTGCGGGAACAAGAAGAAGATACATTAAAGTTAATTGCCGAGTTACAATTGCAAGAGAAGCGATCGCAAGATGAAATTCTCAGCACAGCCCAAGAAATCCAAAAATGGCATATTCGGATTCAAAAAGCCCAAGCCGCAGGTAGACAAGACTTAGCCACCCCAGCCCAAGAACGAGAAGCAGCCCTACTGCGAGAAGGAAATCAAATGTGGGGACAAATGCAAGGTTTAAAAGAACGCATTAACCAGTCCCAAGAACTACTTCGCAAAATTCAACAACGTCGTCAAGAAGTACAAACAAAAGCAGCCGAAGCACAAACAGCCAGAACCAAAGCACAAACCCAGCAAAGATTAAAAACTGAAACTCCTGGCTGGAATACTGCTGCTAATTCTCACAGTAATTTTGACGACTTAGAAAATACATTTCGCAATTGGGAAACTCAAGACGAATTAGAAAAACTCAAACGCAAGATGGGAAAATAATTATGGATAACAAGATCCCCGACTTCTTAGAGAAGTCGGGGATCTAAATCTGATCATCGCTTACGAATAACCCCTTGCCAACTAATTTTTTGCTGTGCAGAACGTCCATCTAACCGCCGTTCAAACTCTCGATATTCATCAGCAATTAGAGAACCAATAGCAAGTAAAGATTTTGCCCCTTGACGGATTTGCCATTTATTTTTGGAAAGATTGAATTGTTGTAAACTTACAAACAAGTCCTTCCTTAAACTTAGGACTCTTCCCTTAGCGTCTTTGCTCCTTAGCGTCTTTGCGCGAAACAAAATAGAAACAAAAAAAGTGGTTCTGTCCAAGACAAAACCACCTCAAACAAAAATCAAACTCAAATTAACGAGCTTGACCGTGAGCAGAAGCCGCATCAATAGGCTTCATCAGATATAATTGTAATAACTGCCAACCATGAGATAGATAGATTGGAAGTTTTTGGAAGAATTGGAAGAACTTGGGAGTATTAGAGCTAGAAATTGCTGCCAATTTTTCGTTATTCTGGACGCAAACATCTAAACGCTCATAAAATACTGGATTTTCAACATCCAACATAACAGGGAAGACTCTACCAGCGGTTTCATTGGTCTTCTTAATTACATGAATGTCGTACTCACGCGCATTCAAGCCCAAGGAAGCGTAGAAATCCTTGCGTTGAATATCATTGAGATACATAGTTGCAAATACTGACAACAGGAAGAAGCGACTCCATAGTTTAGCTCTCCAGTCATTCAACATTTGTGGCTGCGCTCTCATAACCGCATCAAAAAAATCACCGTGACGGTTTTCATCCTGACACCAGTTCTCAAAAAAGTTAAAAATTGGATAAATTTGATCTTCAGGATGGGCTTCTAAATGACGATAAATAGTGATATAGCGCCAATAACCAATCTTTTCAGAAAGATAAGTAGCGTAGAAGATGAATTTGGGCTTAAAGAACGTATAACTACGACTCTTAGTCAAAAACCCTAAATCTAAAGAAAGATTAAAGTCTGACATAGCTTTGTTCAAGAACCCAGCGTGACGGGCTTCATCCCGTGACATCAGGTTAAAGCCTTCAGCTAAAAGAGGGCTTTTATCCTTTAAGCGCCGACCGAGTTCTTTGTATAACAAGAAGCCGGAAAACTCTGCTGTACAAGAACGTTCGAGAAATTCAACGAACAATTTGCGAGTTTCTCCGTCAATAGAGTCCCAAGATTTTTCAAACTGAGCATCCCGAACAAAGTGATGGCGGTTGTAGTCAATGCGGAATTCTGCAATAATGGCTTCCAATTCCTCTTCATTGACGGAAAGATCCATCCGTGCCATTTCATCGAAATCGGTTGTGTAAAACCTTGGTGTTAAAAGGGTTTCCTTAGCAGGGGACTTAATTCCAGAACGGATTTCGTCAAAGCCTGGTTTTCTGAGGGATTCTACCATGTTTTGATTTGCTCTTTTATCTTTCTTTTCTTGATGACACCAGAAAGCTGATTCTATGCTCTCACAAGGTGCAGGGAACAAAAATTATAATTTTGTATGAAATTCAGTGTAGCAATATCTAGCCCAAAAATCAGCAGATCAATGATTAATAGTTGCAAAAATCCACAAAAAACGATTTCCACTTGATTTAGGTCTGATGAGGATAATGGGTTTGATGCCGTGTTTGAGGAGCGAAACGTTAAATTAGCCAAAACCCAGGAAAATCATGTAAGCTGGGAAAATAACTGTTTGTCAGTTATAATTTCGCTTTCCTACAGTGCCAGCTAAAAAACCTGAATATATTAAACATATAGTTTGAAAACCTCGTATGTTCAATACCAACGAATTATCAAGCCATTATTGCTGGGGCTGGTAATATAGTCTGGGAAAATATCGCCAACAGTGATGTTTTATACTATAATGTTGAAAATTCTGTACTGGTTACTCTGGTGGGACATAATGTTTTTGTTATTGAACATGAAAAATCACAATCAGGATTACAGTATTTGGCTGAACAATGCAATTCTTAACTGTCCTGTAATTTCTGAATTATTGTTAGCTTAAAAGGATGTTAATTAATGCTCAACTTTTACTACAATTTCAACGCTGTGAGCGGCGACCTTTTTTAGATGTTCACGGTGATTATCTTCAGCGGGAGATTCCCAATGAGTTAGTCCTGAAGGTACAACAGGACAAAATTGCTCATCATCAGCGAATAGTCAAAAAGTTAAGTTACTATGAACCTGATTATCTGTCACGGGATTGGGAAGCAGGAGCAGCATCAACTCTAGAACTGATGCAGCAAGGGGTGAGTTATATTCGTCGTGGTGTAATATTAACTAGCTACCGTGAAAAATATACTTTGCTGAGTCGCCCAGATTTACTGGTCAAACAGCCGGGAAAATCTCGGTTTGGGAATTGGAACTATGTCCCAGTTAATATTGAATTGGGTAAACGTCCCAAGCAAGAATATCAAGTAGTTATTGCTTTTCACGCCCAAGTTTTAGCCACGGTTCAGGATGTGATTCTCAGTAAAGCCGGGCTGATATTGCGGGATAAAGATAAAACTTATGTGGTGGATTTAGATAAATGGACACCACAAATGTTGGATATTTTAGAGGAATATATTCAAGTTATTGAGTCGGTGGAAGCACCGGAAATTTTTATTTCTCGGCAAAAATGTAGTCTTTGTCCTTGGTATAATTATTGTCATGCCAAAGCGAGATCTCAAGAACACCTTTCTCTGTTACCAGGTGTAACACCGATTCGCTATACTCAACTGCAAAATCTAGCTATTACTACTTTAGAAGCACTGGCACAGACCCATCCTAGCACTTTAGAAAACTTGACAGGATTTGATAGTAATGTAGCTGCTAAATTAGTTATTCAAGCCCAATCTGTATTCACCAAGCAACCCTTAATTCTTGCAGATTCCTTTTCTTTAGAATATCTAACTTTTACAGCCCCCATTGAACTTTATTTTGATATTGAAGCCCAGCCAGATTTAAATTTAAATTATCTTTTAGGTGTTTTAGTTGTGGATAGAGTCGCTAATACCGAACAATTTTATGCTTTTTTAGCGGAACAACCCGAACAAGAACCACTAATTTGGCAACAATTTCTGAATTTAGTTAATCAATATCCTCAAGCCCCAATTTATCATTTTTGTGCTTATGAAGTAGATACAGTCAAACGCCTTGGTAAATTGTATCGCACACCTTATGCCCAAATTCATCCCATCCTGAATCGGTTTATTGATATCTATGAACAATTAATTCAAAGTGTGGCTTTACCAATAGATAGTTATGCCTTAAAAACTATTGCTCGTTGGCTAGGATTTGAATGGCGTGAACAACAAGCCAATGGTGCTAAATGTATTTACTGGTATGATAAGTGGTTAGAAACAGGCGATCGCACCTTATTAGCAATCATTCAAGACTACAACGAAGATGACTGTCGCGCCACCCGTACTGTCAAAGATTGGCTAGTTAGCTTTTTTGAGGCTGAATCGGGTAATATTACCTTATAAAAAATTTTACTCCAGTTCTTCTATGCCACGTCTCCCAAAACCTCGGAAACTATCCCTAATTCTCATCTTTATAATTCCACTAATTCTGATTGGTTTTCTGTTTAATAATTTCGCTTCTGCCTCTTCAATAATCAAAAGTATAGAATTTATTGGCCAAGCTACATTACCCACAGGTTTAATTTTCCAAAAAACCGAAATTGGTGGGTTATCGGGAATAACTTATGATGCCAAAAATAACCTATATTATGCAATATCAGATGACAGAGGGCAAAAAGCACCACCTCGTTTTTATACTTTCACAATTGACCTCAGCAAAGGTAAATTAACCAACAACGATGTTATTCCCGTAGGTGTCACAAACTTATTAAATACCAGCAATCAACCATTCCCTCCCAATACCACTGATACAGAAGGAATTGCTATCACCAATCAAGATACCATATTTGTTTCCTCTGAAGGTGATGTAGACAAACTTATCAATCCCTTTATTAAAGAATTTGCGCTGGCTTCTGGAAAAACAATTAGTACCCTACCCATACCAGATAAATTTTTGCCAGATTCCCAAAAGCAAAAAGGCATCCGTAACAACTTAGCCTTTGAAAGTCTCACCATTACACCTAATCAAAAATTCTTATTTACAGCCACCGAAAACGCCTTAATTCAAGATGGTCCAGCGGCTAAATCCGGTGTTGGTACTTCCTCTCGAATTTTAGAATATAACCTCTTAACCAAGCAGCCAGAACGGGAATTTCTCTATCAAACAGAACCAGTTACATCTTTGTTTAATCCTACTGGTAAATTTGCCAGTGGCTTACCAGATTTACTAGCACTCAATAATCAAGGAAACTTTCTCAGTATAGAAAGAAGTTTCACCGGTTTGGGATTTACAGTTTTTCTATTTGAGATTTCCTTAGAAAACGCCACAGACATTCATAATTTTGACAGCATTGCCAAAATTGACCCTGATAAAATCAAGCCAGTAGAGAAAAAACTCCTGTTAGATCTACGAACTTTAGATGTATCATTAGATAATATTGAGGGATTGACCTTGGGTGCAAAATTACCCGACGGACAACCATCACTAATTTTAATCAGCGACAATAATTTTAATGGACTACAACAAACCCAAATTTTAGCCTTTAAGCTGAAAATCGAATCTCCATTGACTAGATTATTACGCCGCTTAAAAATACCTAAATTTTAAAAATAATGGTTCTAAGTAAGTAGACGAAAATAAATCAAAGTAGATTAAGTAATGTAAAAAATCTGGAGATGATTTCGTAGTAAGGGCTTCAGCCCTCAAATGAGGAATAAATTCCTCTCTTTCTCCATGAGCAAATTCCCTGCAAAAATATTTTTTCTCAGACTACTTGACAAATAGAAAAAGACTAGGCATAATAGAGAGAGTGCAAGTTCAAACCGAACTCAAGGGACTGTAGTTCAATTGGTTAGAGCACCGCCCTGTCACGGCGGAAGTTGCGGGTTCGAGCCCCGTCAGTCCCGTTCTAAAATGCTGAATATTGAATAACGAGTTGATTAAAAATGCTCATACCTTTAATTTCAGTAGGTGTAATCATGATTTGTAAAAGAGAGAATCAACTGTGACCGTCAGAGTCCGCATAGCTCCGAGTCCTACGGGAAATCTACATATTGGTACAGCCAGAACTGCTGTATTTAACTATTTGTTTGCTCGTCACCATGATGGCAATTTTATTTTAAGAATCGAAGATACAGATTTAGAGCGATCGCGTCCTGAATACACAGATAATATTCTAGCTGGACTGCGCTGGTTAGGATTGAATTGGGATGAAGGTCCATTTTTCCAATCTCAACGCCTCCATCTTTACAAAGAAGCGGTGCAAAAATTACTAGATCAAGGATTAGCTTACCGCTGCTACACCACATCTGAAGAATTAGACGCTTTGAGAGAAGCGCAAAAAGCCAGAGGAGAAGCACCCCGCTATGATAACCGTCACCGTCACCTCACCCCAGAACAAAGGGCTGAATTTGAAGCTCAAGGACGTTCTTCGGTAATTCGATTCCAAATCGCCGACAGCCGGGAAATTGTCTGGAATGACTTAGTGCGGGGGAAAATGAGTTGGCGTGGTAGCGATTTGGGTGGTGATATGGTCATTGCTCGCGCTGCTAGTGATGGTACAGGTCAACCACTATATAATTTTGTGGTGGTTGTGGATGACATTGATATGCAAATTACTCATGTCATTCGTGGTGAAGACCATATCGCCAATACTGCTAAACAAATCCTGCTGTATGAAGCTTTGGGTGCGAAGATTCCCGAATTTGCTCATACACCTTTGATTTTGAATCAAGAAGGGCGCAAATTATCGAAGCGGGATGGAGTAACTTCCATTTGTGACTTTGAGGAAATGGGCTTTACTGCGGAAGGTTTAGTTAATTATATGACTTTGCTGGGATGGTCGCCAGCGGATTCTACTCAAGAAATATTCGATTTAGAATCAGCAGCTAAGGATTTTGGCTTTGAGCGGGTAAATAAAGCTGGTGCTAAATTTGACTGGGATAAGTTGGATTGGTTAAATAGCCAATATCTCCATAATATGCCAATTGATAAGCTGACAGATTTAGTTATTCCCTATTGGGAAAAAGCTGGTTGTCAATTTACAGGTGGGAGAGAACGGACTTGGTTAGAGCAGCTAGTGGGGTTAATTGCTGCTAGTTTGACTCGATTGGTGGATGCGGTGGAGATGACCAAAGTATTTTTTACTGATGGGGTAGAATTGACTGAAGAAGGCAGTCAACAACTACAGCAAGAGGGTGTCAAGACTGTACTGCAAGCAATTATTACAGCTTTAGAAAGTCAGCCAGAGTTGTCAGCAGATATTGCCCAAAGTATTATTAAGCAAGTTGTGAAATCGGAAAATGTGAAAAAAGGCTTAGTCATGCGATCGCTCAGAGCAGGGTTAACAGGGGATGTACATGGACCAGATTTAATTCAGTCTTGGTTACTGTTAAATCAGATTGGTTTAGATAAAGCCCGCTTAAATCAAGCAATTAGCAGCAAACCCTAAGTCATGGGTAATGGGTAGGAGTTCTCGTTAATTTTGAATTTTGAATTTCCTCCTGCGGTACTCAAGTCTTTTCTCCAAAGGAACTTGAGACCTAAGATTGATGTCTTTATAAGATATCTAGGAATCTTCTCTAATTGCAATGTCAAAAACAGCTTTTCCTACAGGAATCATAGTTGTACTCTGCGTTACAGCCGGGTTTAATCCAGTGGCTCATGCTCAAACAGCCTCGCCAATTTTTGGAGATGCGACTATTCAACATCCATTATCTTCAGATCCCTTGATATTGAGAGGAATGAGTGGTGGTGCAATACCGGGGAGCAAAATAGCAGGAAAAGCAGAAACACCATCAACAGGACCATGTAAAGGATTTATGGATGAAGCACCAGACCATACTGTGAAACTCACAAGTAAATTTGACTACCTGAAATTAGTAGTCCAAAGTCCTGCGGATACCACCATGATTGTTAAAGGACCCGGTGGAACTTGGTGCAATGATGATTTTGACGGTAAAAACCCCGGTATTGTTGGGGAATGGCTACCAGGTACTTATCAAATTTGGATTGGTTCTTACAAGGAAAATGAATCCCTACCTTATACCTTGAAAATTACGGAAGGTAAGTAAATGATTAGACATCTTGTGAGAATTAAATGTGTGTGACTTGAAACCCTTGTAGAGAAGTGACCTGGGTAGGGATTCTCGGCTCTACAATATTTTCGGAGATGTCTAAGTAGGTTAGCGTTAAAAATTGGTAATTTCTGTACTAGATTTTCACAAACACATTGCTAAAATTGATGTTTCCAGTCTGTATCCCAGCATTATGTTTAAATATGGGATTTGCTTCCGCAAGGATACGTAAGGAGTGGGGTTCAGTATTATTTGGAGTTAATCGCTAAAAAACGAAATGAGTTACTTTCGGTTGTTGAGTCTCAAGGTGATGTGGGAAAGCAGTTGATTCTGTTTTGAGTGGGGGATTATACTAAATAGGTTTCGCTTTATTCAGCAAAACCTGTTTAGGAAAATATTCTAATCAATGTCTGAACCTAAAACTTCATCCGCAAGATATTTATAATGCTGTAGTTTATCTCTACATATTTGAATAAACATAGTATTGTCTTGCTCATGCTGTTTATTAATTCTTTGAATGTCATCAATTCCTATATTTTCTAGCTTCTCTTTATTTCTTTCTTTGAGTCGAAGATATTCTATAATTAAAACTTCGATTTTTAACTCTAAATACTTCAATTCTTCTAATTTTAATATTTCTTTTTCTTTAATTCTATAAAGTTTTTCTTGGCTAGTTTTATATTTATTTTCTTTTTCAAGAAGTTCTTCATAAAGTCCTTGTTTAGAGAGTATTTTCACCAAAATAGGAGAAATTTCAATTATAATAAATAAAATAGTTGTCAATAGATTAGTTGCAGCAACAGTAGGATCTCTCTTGGACAATCTCTCTAAAGCAGAAAGTCTCTCTAAAAGGCTGCTAGATTGCTCTTTTCTTTTGGTCTGTTGAGATACATCTGGATCAGGTATAAATTTTCCAAATTTTAACCTTTGCTCTTCTGTGAGATTTTTCTTTTCCTCATCTAAATTTCGTAACCTATTGTCTAATGTATTTACCTCTTGCTCTAATTTTTCCTCAACCTCTTTTTTCGCATTATAAAGATCACCTTTTCCACGTTTACCTGTTATACCTTGCCATTCTTTGATAACATCTGGACGTGCTTTCTGTAAATCATCGTTACGGTTTTTTCTCTCTTCTCCTAAACTCCGAATCTCTACATTTATTTCATTTATTCTTTTTGACTCTGGGGTGTTTTCTAATTCTTCTTGCTGCTTTTTTCTCTCTTGTCTTTGTCCGTCAATTTTTCCTTGGTTGATTTCTTGGTTGATTTCTCTCTCGAATAGCCTTAATTCAAGAGGTTTAGCAACTACCAAGCTTAATAAAACTGCTATACTTAGCCGAAGAATAGATGCCATTAAGAATTGCCATCTTGAATCAGTTTTTCCCTTATTTGCAGTTAATATGAAAAAGCGATCTAGGTTAAAAATTGTACAGCCCCAAGCAGCGCCTAAAGCAATTGAAACTGGAACAGAATTAAAAACGGTAAAAAGTGCATATCCTCCTGAGAAGAAAGCCATTATTGAAGTTAAGACAACAGTTGTGCCAATTGATTCATATTTATATCTTTCTGTTAAGCAAATTTCTCGCGCCAAGATTTCATGATTTGCACCAGCAGACCAGATTAAAAATTTTTGTAAGGCATTCAAATTGGCTTTGTTCGACACATTTATATCCTTATTGGAAACTAGAATAATTAAACTGAGTCTCACTCACTACAGTGGATAATGAGTGAAATATTAGCACTTCCTAACATCAATCATTACCAGGGATCATCGGCGGGTGGTAGGGTTTCCCGTTGTTGTGGTATATCAATTTGGTTAATTTTTTTTGTAGATTTTAAAGAATCTCTTAACACTTCTAGAAATGCCATCTGCATAGCACTTGCTTGGACTATATCTCCTCCATTAGAATTACTGTTACCCCCACCAATAAATACTTCTGGTAACTTAATCTTTGCTTGAGCAAATGCTTCAGCCCATTTTCCTTCCAATTCAATCCGAGCATATATCTCTGGACTAAGGATTTTAACTTTTTCACAAAAGTCGTTGATACTGATATCTTTAATCTGCCTTTGGTAATCTGCATCTATCTGCGATTCTCGTTCTTTTCGGTCTAATTCAACTTTATCTTTGATTTGCTGTGCCTGTGCCTCTAATTGTACCTTGATAAGGTTTGCGTTAGCATTAAAACTGGCAATTTCTACATTTTGTTGGGCTTGTACAACAGCAGCCTGAACTTTGTTTCTTACCTGTTGTTCAATTAAACCCTGACGTTGCCTTTCTGCTAACTCCTCTTGTTTATAATTCTTAGCTTGTTCTTCCATAAGTTTACGCTGCTTTAATATTTCCTCTAATTCATCAGGTAAATCAATTTCAGTGATTAATGTCTGAATTGACTGTACGCCATAGTCATTAAGTTTAGCTTTAATATAAGCTGCGGCTTCCTGCTGAATCTCGAATCGTTTTTCTAGAAAATCAAGAGCCTCATTATTCTGAGCAGAAATCCGAAAATAACTGTCAATCATTGGACCTAGAACTCTAGTTACCAAATTTCTGATTGCAGGAGCTTTCTCTTTTTGAAGAGAATTAGATGGCTCTAATTTCAAAATATCACCCGATTGAGCGCCAACTCGTAGAATCATTATAGGAGCATCTTCCGGTGCTATACTAATAATTTGAGTCACTTGCATATTAAATGTGAATCCATCTTTAGAACGAAGCTTCAAAGGTTCTAGAGTTTTATCGTAATTTTCAGTTGGTTTTTCGTCAGATTTAGACCAATTCAAAATAATTTCGTTAGTTGGAACAACCTGTATACTTTTGATTCTTGTATTAATAGCATATTTGTCTGGTGTAAGCGGTTTCTTTTGCACTCCCTTATATCCCTCATTTACAAGTCGGGAGCTATTATTAGTATTACTATCAGCCACTTCACTATTAGTCACTTTACCAATATAAGAAATAACCACTCCAACCTTCTCTGGAGGAATTTCAATTAATGGTACTTGTTCAACTTGAACGAACCAAGGGTTTAAGTTCCAAGAACCTTCTGACAAAAACTCTTCCTGTAACCCTTTATAACCCCCCAATTCGATAAACTTATTTGCTTGTTGATAATGGTTATGACCTGTGATGATAGAGCCAGCAATTTCTCCTGCTGGAAGAGTTTTTCCATCAAGAGTAGTAATAATTCCAATCTTATCTTTGCCAACTGTATAAACTTTTAAATTTTGAGGATTTATATGGTATTGGGCAGCATTAGCAGTGGTAATAACAGTAAACAAATCAGTATTTATTTGATAATCACCTGCTGTCAAAACAGCCAATTGTTTTCCTTTCTGACCGTCATTATTAATAAAGGACTGAGCATCTTCAAAGTTATGGGATTCGACAACTTTCCCGAAAATGCGCTCTTCTGGTTTGGACGCACCATCATTAGCAACGACTAAACCAATTTCACCTGGAGGCACATGAGTGACGGAAACTATTGATATTTCAAATAATTCAGTATTAATTTGGTAGTCATTAGGAGTTAGAATTGCCAGTTGCTTACCACTCTGCCCCCCATTATTAAGAAAAGCTTGAGGGTCTTGAAAGTTATTGCATTCCACAACTTTCCCAAAAGTGCGACCTGGTGATAGAGGCTGACCATACCTAGCTCGAACCAAACCAATCTCACCAGCTTTTATGCGAACGCACGACTGCCTTTGTATCTTAAAAATATTGGTATTAATGTAATAAATGCTAGGAGTTAGAATTGCTAATTGCTTACCACTTTCACCCCCATGATCAACAAAAGCTTGAGGGTCTTGAAAGTTATTAGACTCTACAACCTTACCAAATGTCCGACCTGGTGGCAGTGGCTTACCGTCTCTAGCTTCAACAATTCCAACTTGGTCTTTATGAATCCGAGTAACTTCTACTTTTTCAACAGAAAATAATTCTGTGTTAATCCAATGGGTTCCAGTCTTCAAAATAGCTCGTTGTTTTCCTCTTTGCCCGCCATTATTGATAAATGCCTTAGCATCTTTGAAGTCATCGCATTCGACAACTTTTCCGAAATTTTGTCCGGGGGACAAACTTGCACCATCTTTAGCTTCAACTAGACCAATTTCATGAGTTTCAATGTGGATAGCCTTCCTCTTATGAATCTCGATATTAGGGAAATAGGGATGCCAACCTGGGCGAAGAATCTCGGCTTGCCAACCTATTTCTCCATTAAGTGCAATTCGGCGACCCGCAGGAAGGGAGCGACCAATTTTTTTATAAACAATTCCAATTTCATTTTCTTCAATGCGAATCAGTACCATTTTATATGTCTCCTGAAAAACAAGTTTCTATTCGAGGTAAAAAATGTTTGAAGCTTTCTTGCCATGTGACAAATTGATCAATGGCCGCAGAAAATCTAAAAGAGGGTAAATGTCCCTGGGGAGCATCTAGATAAAAATTAAATTCTTCATAATTTTTTAGCCAATTATTATTAATTCGCCAACCTACTTTATCGCCAAAATCATCGAGGATTGGACGTTCACACTTACCAGGTTTACCATCAACACTCAGCCAAATATTCCTTTGGACACTAAAACCAAATTGACCTCCACTAGCATCTCGCCACAGTTGATCAATCATCAGAATATCTGAACAGGAAATATTGGCAATATCTATAGCTCTTAGCCAACCTGCTTTTTGTCTCTTGGCTATTTTAAGAAAAATCTGTGTCGTCTCTAAATCAGCCTCTTTCCACTGTTGATTTGTTAGTAACTCATGCAGAAGAGTATAATCCCCTTTAATTTGATCATAAATAATAGGCTCTATAATAGTAATGGGTTCTGGAACACGCTCAGGCTTTTTAGGTTTTTTAGATTCTTGGATTCGATTATTCAGGATATTTGGCAAAATCAAAACTGGATTAGGCTTGATTTGAGTAAGTTTTGATCTCTCCTCCATATCCCTAATTTCTTTTTGTAAAGACTCCATTTGGCTGTCTATGTTCTGAATTTCTTTTTCAGCATTTTCAATTCTCTTTCTAAGCTCAAACTTTTGAACTGAACTACTGGTAATTGAAAGTTCTTGCCGAAAATAGGCAATTTGTTCATAATAATTAACTTTGGTTTTCTTTTCCGTCTCTAAAGATTTTTTTAGTCCTTCTATTTCCTCTAACATTATTTACTGCCTTACCAATCTTTGAATTGCCTTCCAAGTTCGATACATCAATCCCTCTGTATCCATCTCTAATTCATAGGAAGCGATCGCCGGAATTAATGGTAAAGTTACTTTCAACTTAGCTGAGGCTGTTTTGTCTAAATCATTTAACTTGGTTCGGATATCTTGTAACAATGGAATCAGTTGGGCAGGGTATTCACCAGAGGAAACGCGCTCAATAGACTCGACTGCTTGCTCTAGGTGAACCAATTGAGTTTTAGCCTCTTCATCAGAAATTACAATTGCTTCTTTTGGGTAAATATTCCAATATTCAGCTTCGTATTTGCGAATACTAGGTAAAATCTCTCGGTTAATCCGTTGCTTTAGTTCAAATCTAGCAGGAGTATGAGAGTTAACAATTAGATCCCTTTGAAACTCCCCTAACTTTTCGTAAAGCAGATCCAGGAGTTCCTTTAAATCTACTAACCGTTGGCGATCGCTCATGGACATTAATGCTGTAAAGTTTATTAATCATAGTATAATCTACCTTCCGCATTTTCTCCTACACAGGAATTATGCACCTTATATGCCTTAGTTTAATCATTAAGAAGTATATCAACGAGTATAATAGAATTAGTGCATAAACAGGATAAGATACCCGACTTCTTTGTTATACTAAACACCGTTAGGAAAAACCTAGATTTGTAGGGGTTTAGCAGTGCTAAACCCCTACCGATGGAATCGAACGATTAAGCCGTTTTAAGGATAATGATGTCAATAAATTATGAATTAGTGTGAGAAGTCGGGGATCTGTTAATTAAGTATATAATCATTGATATAGCGTTTCATCTGGGGAGTTAAATCTAATGACACAAGCTGCAATCACAAATTTAGAATTAATTCAACCTTTAGCTAATCATCAGGCTTTAACAGATGAGCAATTTATGTTATTGCAGGAAAATGATAATCTTTATGAATATGTGAATGGAGAGCTAATTATAGTCGCAAATTCAGGTGTAGAACATGGCTACTTAGCTCTAACTCTTGGATATTTTTTAACAGGCTTTGTGCGTGATCATAAACTCGGAATAACTTGTGATTCTAGCACTGCTTTTAAAATGAAAACTGGTAACAAAAGATCACCCGATCTTGCTTTTGTTTCTAAGGAAAGATTGCCAGGTTTAAAGCGATTACCCAAAGGTTTTTTTGATGGCGCTCCTGATTTAGCTGTAGAAATTATTTCTCCTAATAATACTTTTGAAGAAATTCATAATAAATTAGTAGAATATTTTGAAAATGGCACTCGTTTAGCATGGGTAATATTGCCAGATGAAGAATGTGTATTAGTTTATCGCAAACCTAAGCCATCCCAGCTTTTGCAATTGGAAGATAGTCTTGATGGAGAAGATGTTATTCCTAATTTTAATTTGCCTTTGATAGAGTTATTTCAAGAATTATCTTTTTAGATATAGATTCTCAACTATGCAGCATTTAGACAGTTTAGATTTTGCCAGTAAAATTAAAGAATTAATTGATAATCTCAGAGGTTGTTTGAAAACTTGATTGCTGAAATTATTCCTAAATGTAAATATTTGAAACATTCATAATTTCTTACTTCTTTAAACAGGTCTTTATACTCTGCACAATATTCATCTATAGGACTCCTATTTGATTTTTGAACAAAACTCGGTACACCTTCATATTCTCAAATCCTCTTGCCTCTTGCCTTCCTACGCAGGAAAATTCAAGAATCAAACCGGAGTCCTTGTCATTTATTCGCTCTGAACTTATTTCCATCTTTTCATTCCCCTTCCCCTCAACTCCCCTGATAATAACCTACTCCTCTCCCGCTTCAATGCTTCTTTCTCTATGTAAAAAACAAAATCTCTGTCTTCCTTTTCCTTCCAGGTTTTAATTCTTTTTCTCTAAGTAGGTTGGCGTTGAAAATTGTCGTTATGGCACTAGGCAAGAGGCAAGAGTGAAGAGGGTTTGGGCGATTTTACGTTTCTTTACACAGTTTGGTTTTATTGTGTTCACCTACTTATTCAAAATGAGCGAACGGACAGATAGCATTTTCTCTGTACAACTCGAAAGTTGTTCGTATCGGTTTGTGCGATACAGACTAATATTTCACTGATTGAGTTAAGTCTGGATCAAAAAACTGATCTTCTGTTACAATTGGTGGCGATTAAACTCTAACTAAACAATTTACGGTCATCTAAGAGGTCTTTATTTTATGGACGAACTTAATAAACAACTGAGTGCTTTTGGCATTTCTCCTGAAGAAATTTCAAAACAACTTTCCTCTATGGGAATTTCTTTCGACGAGATCGCTAAAAAGACAGCTTCTATCGGTGTTCCTAGTATCATTCTTGCTGTAGCATTCACCTCTTTTGGGGGTACGGGTCTAACCGTTACTCTTGCCACTGCTTTAGCGGGTTCAATTGGTGTTATCGGAGACAATTTGACGGGTTACGGAATCGAGATGATTCTTACTACTGTTTATGTTGAGCGTCGCAAAACGGAAGCGGAAGAAGCCCTTTACAGGGAAATTGATATTCTACCCCTTACCGATGCGTTAAAAATTAAGCTAAAAAGTCAACTTGCTCAGGTGAAAGTTACTGATAATACTACGGACAATATTTCTACTGAGAATAGTGCCAATGGTAGCACTAATCAAAATAGCGATCGCTGCCAGGTTGAAGAAACCCAGAGAGAACCCCAACAGGTTATGGCCGTTGCTAAATAATCATCCATTTACTGCATTCTCTAGGGAACACCAAAAAATAAATTACCCAATTTTGTGGGATGGGCATTCTTGACCGTCCTTGATGATTAGCGGGCAAGACTTGTACTGAGCTTGTCGATAGCGCAGCGTGGCGTTAGCCATAGTATGCCCGCACCACAAGAAATTTTTGGGTATTTTTTTAATTGGAAGTCCCTTATTGTGTTCACCTACTTATTCGGCATTTAAGTTTTTAAGAATTTTCTGGGCTAAAAATCCCTTAATTTCTATATGTCTTGGTACAGCCTCAATGACACCTGTTTGAGGATTAATCCATAAAGAATCAGAACCACCTTCTCGTTTTAGGTAACAACCTGCTTATCTTAACTTTTTTTCTAATTCTTTACGTTTCATGGAATTAAAATAGTCTCTTCTATCGCATCTTCTGTGATTCCCCTGCGGATATGTGCCATAGGATCTTCAATAATCAATTGAATAGCAAGTTTCAAGTTTTCTTTCGCTTCCTCAATGGTTTCACCTTGACCATTAGCACCAGAAATTTCTGGACAAATTGCCCAGTATCCTCCTTCCGTTGCTCTCTCAATGATGGCTGTTAACTCTGCTTTCATAACAATTTTCACAAGAAGTCTACTAGATTTTAAACGATGATTAGTTACAAGATCAGCGATGACACTATCACCCAGCACGAAAAATCTCTCTAAAACTCTTACCTTCGCTTCTTCGCTTCTTCGTGGTTCATTTTTCGTAACCTCTGCGTTGTATTAAGCTTTGAAGCATGAATAATATAAATGAATTTGGTGATCCTGTGCAGTCCGGCATAAAATTAGTAATAGAGATAGCAAAATATAAATTAGCCCCAAATCCTTACTGGGTCTGATTTTGGGAATATTTAACTTTTAATTTTTAATTTTTAATTGGTATTAGTATGAGAATTAGGTTAAATTTAATTAAGATTCTAGACAAACTTCATGAATCTGCCATAAGCAAACCGACGTTTTATGGCTCAAATTACAAAATGGATTTATAAACATCCGTTACAAAAGCAGTCATATTAGTATCTAAAGGCAAATTAAAGATGAAATTCTCCTGGAGAGTCGTAGCACTTTGGTCAGTGCTGGCTTTGGTAATTGGCTTTTTCTTCTGGCAAGGGGCTTTTGCAGGCGCTCCTGCGGACACAGGCAAAAATGCCGCCAATACCCGTATGACCTATGGGCGCTTTTTGGAATACTTGGATGCAGACCGCGTTACCAATGTGGATTTATACGATGGTGGTAGAACCGCAATTATCGAAGCTAATGACCAAGACATCGAAAATCGCACCCAACGCTGGCGGGTAGATTTGCCCGTGAATGCTCCTGAATTAATTCAAAAGCTCAAAGAAAAGCAAGTCAGTTTTGATGCCCATCCCATCCGCAATGATGGGGCAATCTGGGGACTTTTGGGTAATTTAATTTTCCCAGTTTTATTGATTACTGGCTTGTTCTTTTTGTTCCGGCGCTCTAATAATCTTCCCGGTGGTCCTGGACAAGCGATGAATTTCGGCAAGTCCCGCGCTCGTTTCCAAATGGAAGCGAAAACAGGGGTGAAGTTTGACGATGTAGCGGGAATTGAAGAAGCGAAGGAAGAATTACAAGAAGTTGTTACTTTCCTCAAACAACCTGAGAAATTCACTGCTGTGGGCGCTCGCATTCCCAAGGGTGTACTATTGGTTGGACCTCCAGGAACTGGTAAAACTTTACTGGCAAAAGCCATTGCTGGTGAAGCTGGTGTGCCTTTCTTCAGTATCTCTGGTTCGGAATTTGTGGAAATGTTTGTGGGTGTGGGTGCTTCCCGTGTCCGTGACTTGTTTAAGAAAGCGAAAGATAACGCTCCTTGTATTATCTTTATTGATGAAATTGACGCGGTAGGTCGTCAACGGGGTGCGGGTATTGGTGGTGGGAATGATGAACGGGAACAAACCCTCAACCAATTATTAACAGAAATGGATGGGTTTGAAGGCAATACTGGCATTATTATTATTGCTGCTACTAACCGTCCTGATGTCCTAGATGCCGCTTTGTTGCGTCCTGGTCGTTTTGATAGACAAGTAACTGTAGATGCACCGGATATTAAAGGCCGTTTGGAAGTATTACAAGTTCATGCTAGAAATAAGAAATTAGATCCTAGCGTATCTTTGGAAGCGATCGCTCGCCGGACTCCTGGATTTACCGGTGCAGATTTAGCTAACCTCCTCAATGAAGCCGCGATTCTCACAGCGAGAAGACGCAAGGAAGGCATCACTTTACTAGAAATTGATGATGCTGTTGATCGGGTAGTTGCTGGTATGGAAGGTACTCCCCTGGTGGATAGCAAGAGTAAGCGTCTGATTGCTTACCATGAAATCGGCCATGCTTTGGTCGGGACTTTACTCAAAGACCATGACCCTGTACAAAAGGTGACTCTGATTCCCAGAGGACAAGCCCAGGGTTTAACTTGGTTTATGCCTAATGAAGAACAAGGTTTAATTAGCCGTTCTCAGCTAAAGGCTAGAATTACAGGGGCTTTAGGTGGTCGGGCTGCTGAAGAGGTAATTTTTGGTCGTGCAGAAGTTACAACTGGTGCGGGTGGAGATTTACAGCAGTTGTCAGGAATGGCACGACAAATGGTAACACGATTTGGAATGTCTGATTTAGGTCCTTTATCTCTGGAAAGCCAACAGGGTGAGGTGTTCCTGGGTCGTGACTGGACAACCCGTTCCGAGTATTCCGAAGCGATCGCTTGTCGCATTGATGCCCAAGTGAGAATGATTGTGGAAGAATGCTATAGCAACGCTAAGAATATCATGCGTGATCATCGCAGTCTCGCAGATCGTTTGGTTGATTTGTTGATTGAAAAAGAAACCATTAATGGTGACGAACTTAGGCAAATTGTGGCTGAGTACGCGGAAGTACCTGATAAATCTCAGTTTGCACCTATGCTGTAAGGGTTGATTTTGCATCAATCAGATCCCCGACTTCTTGAAGAAGTCGGGGATCTTGTCGTTTTATTTATTATTATCGCAAGATAGTTCTTCCTTATCAACCTCATGATAACATTTTTAAAATTGTTTGTCAATACCATAAATCTCTTTTTTGGGTTGGCGTTTTTGCGCTTTTTGGCGAAACATGATGGGGTGATTATGTTTATGGGGAGGAAGGAAGCCAGGGAATTTATTCCCTGTCTTATAGCTAAAGTCGGTTTTAACCAACTAGTGGTCTGTCAATTTTCTATTTACAGCATATTTCGCTCTAA
>NZ_VIKZ01000013.1:0-10920 GCF_009711985.1 Dolichospermum sp. UHCC 0260
TGGGTTGTACATTAAAAACTTTTCAAACATCCTCTAAGAGAGATAGGACAAAACATAATTCATTTCCCTATTATCCAATGCCAAAAATTAGTATTAATCAGGTTGAGTAGAGGTCGAAAAACTTTCCTGAAAACTTAACTCCTCATATACAGCCAATGTTTCTTGGTGTACACGGGCAACATTTAACCATTCTAGATTTTCCTGCGATCGCTGTTTCCATTCCTGAAGTATATTTGCATCACTCAATAATTTCACTAATGCCTGAGCCAATTGATGACTATCCTGGACTGGCACTAAGATCCCCGCTTTGCCATTATCTAACGCCTCTGGAATCCCGTCCACCTTCGTAGCCACAATTGCCAGCCCTGCTTCTCTCGCTTCCGAAAGCACCAAACCAAAGGGTTCACGGTGGGAAGCCAAGACAAAAATATCACAGGCTAGTAAATAACGTTGGGGTTCAGGCTGAAACCCTTCAAAGTGAATCCGATGACTCACAGTCGTTGCTTGGGCTTGAGACTCAAATATTTGTTTATCTGGACCATTTCCCACCAAATATAAATGTACTGCGGGAAAATCCTGGGCAATTTCTTCAAAAGCCGCGATTAACTCAGTAATTCCTTTTCGTTTATACATTCCTGCTACGGTAATAATTGCAGGATGCTCTAAACTTAAAGGTTGATAATCGGATATTTTCCGAGTCCGCAGACTACCCAATGTCCCATTACAAATTACCCGTAATTTATGTTCAGGAATTCCCCGTTGCACCATCGAATTTTTGACAGCCTTACTAACAGCAATTACTCGATCTGCTAAACCCATCAATAAGCTACTCCGTTGAAATTCATTATGAACAGTAGCCACTAAAATATATCCATTCTCCCATCTCAAAGCCCGTGCTAACACCACACCAGTCATCATGTGAGCATGAACTATATCTGGTTGAAATTCTTGCACAATTGTTCGATAAGCTACTGCTGCCCTAATTATATTTATTGGCTGACGACTTTGGTTAATTTCGTAATGTTTAACACCAAATTGATTTAATAATTTTTCGTATTCTCCCCCCGCCGAAATTACTGCTACATCATCACCAGATTGGGATTGTAAACAAGCCAGATCCACAGCTACATTAACAATACCATTACCGATTTCCTGGACATGATTTAATATATGGATGATTCGCATAAAGTTAAAAATGTGTATCAAAGCTTAAATACATTTTAGCAACAAAATATCAATGATTTAGTAGTCAGTAGCCCAATTTTAAAACTCTTGTTTTTTCAGTAAGTAGGTTGGCGTTGAAAATTGTTGTTATGGCACTAGTACATCACGGCGTAAATAAAGCAACCATATTCAATCGCCAAAAAGCCTACTGTATATTAGTTTTGACTTTTGACTTTTGACTTTTGACTTCCGCCCTGCGGTACTAGGCTTGAGGCAATCATGCAAGAGTAAAGAAGTTTTCAGCTATTTTACGTTTCTTTACACAGGTTGGTTTTATTATGTCCACCTACTTAAATAAAAACTCAAAGTAGTCATCATAACTTAGCAATTACTAAATTTCATCCATCTTAAAATCTGAACTCATCATGGTTTATCGTCAGCTACTTATGAACAAATAGCAGGATAACCCTAATATTCATCCATTTCGGTCGCGTTAATAATTCCTGTTTATTATATATAAAGTTATTGTAATTAGACTGTACTGTAAGGAACACATATTCAACATAATTTTAAATTAGCAAGGGAACGGGGAACACGGAACACGGAACAGATTCCCTACGGCCTTGCCCTAAGGATAAATATTCATGCCCACCTACTTACAACAATGGTCATTACGCTTGGGATTGTATGAGTTTAATCGCTGACGGGATGACAAAAATGGTTAACCCTTACAACATGGAGTTGATAGAAGTTCTAAAACGGGCAACAATGGCAGATTATGTCCCCCAGGTTTACCCCGGCCGAGTGACTCTATTTACAACTAAGGAAGTATTAAGATGGTGTCGTTACGAGGCAGATAGAGGTTGGAAACATCTGGTTCAGGAGGGGTTAGATATCCATCATCTGCCAGGTACACATTTAGGTATGCTAGATGAACCTAATGTACAGATTTTAGCAAAAAAATTGCAAGTTTGCTTAGAACAGTCACAGGAAAACCACTGGAAGCATCCGAAATTGGAAAAAAATCAAGAACCATTATTCGCTGTTTCTTCTCGCTAAATCGGAAAACCTGTAGGGGTGGGGTTTCCCCACCCTGGGTTGTATGGAATTAGACTAATATTGAATAATTTGTAAATTTTGTGACACGGGGTGAAATACCCGCTATTTATACTGCAAAAAATCAAGGCGATAACCGCTCGATTTTCCAGCCGCCATCATCTACACGAGTATATAACAGGCGGTCATGTAAACGACTGGATCTTCCCTGCCAAAACTCAATTTTTTGGGGAATCACGCGAAAACCACCCCAATGAGGAGGACGAGGAACTTCCTGATTTTCATATTTAAGCTGAAACTCCTGTAATTGTGCTTCTAAAATTTCTCTACTTGCAATTACTTCGCTTTGATTAGAAGCCCAAGCACCTAGCCGACTATATGCAGGACGAATTTCAAAATAGCTATCAGATTCTGCTGAAGAAATTTTTTCCACAGTCCCCACAATTCTCACCTGACGTTCTAGTTCAGCCCACCAAAAAACTAAAGCAGCATGGGGATTTACCGCAAGTTCCTGTCCTTTTTCGCTATTGTAATTAGTAAATAAGACAAACCCCCGTTCATCAAAATCTTTGAGTAATACCATTCTCGCCGAAGGCTGACCATCTGCTGTACAGGTAGCCAAAGTCATGGCATTAGGTTCAGGTAGCTGGGCTGCTAAGGACTGAGTAAACCAAATTTTAAATTGTGTAAACGGATTTGGATTAATTTCTTTTTCACTCAAATCTTGTAATGTGTAGTCTTTGCGAAGATCCGCTATGCTTATATCCATTTTTGTGATTTCCTCAAATTTAGATCGAAAAAATATTTATGATCAAAATCAGTAAATTGTTTAGACAATAGGGAATGAATGGAAGTTACAGGAGTATGGCTAAAGCCACGCTGCGTTATCATTCCTTTCCTACCTCAAAAGCCCCTGCTTATACATTAAATCAGATGCGCCGTTCTGCTTCTCTGCAAACTCTATTAATTTATGGACTCAGTGGACCAATTATCGCCCTCAATATCTGGCTACTGTCTGTATTATTTCGTTTTTTCCAAAATCCAATTACTATTCTCAGTATTGCGGCAATTCTGGCTTTTTTACTAAATTACCCGGTTAAGTTACTTGAGAAAGTCAGAATTACCCGCACTCAAGCGGTAATCATTGTTTTACTACTAACTTTAACTTTGTTTATTGTTTTGGGTGTTACTCTCGTACCCATGCTAATTGACCAAACCATTCAACTTTTAAATAAGATTCCGGATTGGTTGGCGACTAGTCAAGCTAATTTAGATCACTTAGAAAGTTTAGCAAAGCAGCGGCGCTTATCTATAGACTTAAAGCTGGTAACAAATCAAATAAATGCTAATATTCAAAATCTGGTACAGCAAATAGCTTCAGGGGTAGTAGGATTTGCAGGAACACTATTATCAGGAATACTGAATGTAGTCTTAGTCATCGTTTTAGCTTTTTATATGCTTATATATGGCGATCGCGTTTGGTCTGGTTTAGTTAATCTGCTACCATCTAATATTGGTATTCCCTTTAGCCGATCATTGCAGTTAAATTTCCAAAACTTTTTCCTAAGCCAATTATTGCTGGGACTGTTCATGGTCATAGCCCTCACACCCATATTCTTATTTCTAAAAGTCCCATTTGCTCTCTTATTTGCCATTATAATTGGTATTTCTGGACTTATTCCCGTTGTTGGCGCAACTTTAGGCATTGGTTTAGTCACAATGTTAGTATTAATCCAAAATTGGTGGTTAGCCTTTCCAGTCGCTACAATGGCAGTTATCATGCAACAAATTAAAGATAATCTGTTAGCTCCAAAATTAATGGGTAATTTTATCGGACTCAACCCCCTGTGGATTTTTATCGCCATTTTAATGGGATTTGAAATTGCCGGATTATTAGGAACACTCGTTGCTGTGCCAATTGCTGGGACTATCAAAGGCACTTTTGATGCCATCAAAAGCAGTAACCATAGCGATTTTGTCTCAAATTTTCGAGTTAATTATGGCTCAGAATTTCAAGAAGATAAATAAGTTGGGCATGGGGTATTGGGCATTGGGCATTGAGAAAATTCTTCTTTCTTTCTTCCTTCTTCCTTCTTCTTTCTTCTGACTCGTGAACTCCTGATAGCGAAGCGTGGCGTTAGCCATACTCCTGAACTCCTGGTATATTAAATTTTAAATTAATGGATGCAGCCGAATTATTAGAAAAAATTACACACCTGATTGAGCAAGCTGAAAAAGGGGAAATTGACCCTTGGGACGTGCGAGTTATTGAGGTGATTGATCATTACTTGGAATTAATGTCCCCAGAAGCAAAAACCATCAGAGGCTACGAAAGTGACTTATCTCAATCTGGACAGGCTTTTTTATCAGCATCAATGCTCGTATTATTTAAAGCTAATACATTAGTTCAGTTATCAACAGTATATAATACTCCAGAAAAAGTTTCAGATGATACACTATTAGGAATTGAAGACGGCTTGTTATATCCGGCCCATCGTCTGCACCTAGAGCAACACTTGCGTCGTCGTCCGGCCGCTATGCCACCGCCAAAACGTCGGGTGACTTTGCAAGAGTTAATAGACCAGTTGCAAATTATGGCCAGCCAGCTAAAACTGGTAGAGAAAGTTGATAAACCTAGGCGGCTTAAAGGTCGGCCTAGTGTGCAGACCATGCGAGAAGCTCTAGAGTTAGCGCACCAAGAAAATTTAACCCAAGTCGCGTTAGAAATAGAGCAGGTGTTATATGGTGCTGCTAAAGAGCAAAATTCAGAGGAACAATATTGGAATCTAGAAGAACTGATAGATTTATGGATACAGACAAAACAACCAGAGAAAAATGGGGAGCATCATGAATCAGAACACGGTAACTTAGTTAGCGTTTTTTGGGCTTTACTACTGCTATCGGCTCAATCTAAGGTAGAACTATTTCAAAAAGAATTTTACCAGGAAATTCAAATCCGCTTACCTAGCTAAAAGCAAGGGGCAGGGGGAGAATAAATTTCTATCTATTCCAACTGACAACTGTACGGGCGAAGCATTTGGAGAACTATTTTTGGCAATGACCGATAATTTATCTTCCAAATGCTTCGCCCCTACTGACAACTGACAACTGTACGGGCGAAGCATTTGGAGAACTATTTTTGGCAATGACCGATAATTCATCTTCCAAATGCTTCGCCCCTACTGACAACTAACAACTGTACGGGCGAAGCATTTGGAGAACTATTTTTGGCAATGATCGATAATTTATCTTCCAAATGCTTCGCCCCTACTAACAACTGACAACTGACTAAGGAATAAAATTTTATGAAAGCGATGATTCTTGCAGCGGGAAAGGGTACTCGTATCCGTCCCATCACATATACAATTCCCAAACCCATGATTCCTATTCTGCAAAAGCCAGTTATGGAATTTTTACTGGAGTTATTACGTCAACATGGATTTGACGAAATTATGGTCAATGTCAGCCATTTGGCGGAAGAAATAGAAAGTTATTTCCGTGATGGTCAGCGGTTTGGAGTGCAGATTGCCTATTCTTTTGAAGGTAAAATTGATGATGATGGTAAACTCGTCGGCGAAGCTATTGGTTCGGCCGGAGGTATGCGGCGGATTCAAGACTTCTCACCATTTTTTGATGACACATTTGTAGTGTTATGTGGTGATGCTTTAATTGATTTAGATTTAACTGCGGCGGTAAAGTGGCATAAATCCAAAGGGGCGATCGCTACTATCATTACCAAATCAGTTCCCAAAGAAGAGGTTTCTAGCTACGGTGTGGTGGTTACTGACGAAAATAATCGCGTTCAAGCTTTCCAAGAAAAACCTTCAACAGAAGAAGCCCTTAGCACTAATATCAATACAGGTATTTATATTTTCGAGCCAGAAGTGTTTAAATATATACCCTCTGGAGTGGAATATGACATTGGTAGCCAGTTATTCCCCCAACTTGTAGCAGATAACGCCCCTTTTTATGCTATTCCCATGGATTTTGAATGGGTAGATATTGGTAAAGTTCCCGATTATTGGCGAGCAATTCGTGGTGTTTTATCAGGAGAAATTAAAAATGTCCAAATCCCCGGACATGAAGTCGCTCCCGGTATTTTTACTGGGTTAAATGTATCTGTAAATTGGGATAAAGTTGATATCACTGGACCTGTTTATATTGGGGGAATGACCAAAATCGAAGATGGGGCAAAAATTATTGGACCAGCAATGATTGGTCCAAATTGCTGGATTTGTAGTGGGGCTACTGTAGACAACAGTGTAATTTTTGAATGGTCGCGTTTAGCTCCAGGAGTCCGCTTAGTAGATAAGCTGGTGTTTGGGCGTTACTGTGTAGATAAGACGGGAGCATCTATTGATGTGCAAGCTGCGGCTTTAGATTGGCTAATTACTGATGCTCGGCAAACTCGACCTTCAGAAATACCTTTAGAACACCAAGCGATCGCTGAATTATTAGGAGCAAATGCTAATTAGTTAGTTGTCAGTTGTTCATTGTCAGTTGTTTTTTTTGACAACTGACAACTGACAACTGACAACTGACCACTGACTATTAACTATTTAAGTAAGTATACCGTTGTAAACTTTGCTCATAAGTTTGTAGTAGTCGCTGAGATTCTGTTATAGTAATGTGCTGTTCTTCTAAAGCTCGCTCACACCGTTGGCGAATATTTTCTATCATGTCCTCAGCATCATACTGGACGTAGCTCAGAACTTCACTCATGGTATCGCCCTTGACAACGTGTTCAATTTGATAACCTTTGGGTGTTAAATTAATGTGAACAGCGTTAGTGTCACCAAAAAGATTATGTAAATTCCCCATAATTTCCTGGTACGCTCCATTCAGGAACATTCCCAGATAATAAGGTTTCCCCGGCTCAAATTCGTGCAGTTCTAACACTGATTTGACATCTCGCAAATCTATGAAGCGGTCTATTTTCCCATCACTATCACAGGTTAGATCCGCTAAAATTCCTCTCCGGGTTGGTTCTTCATCCAGCCGATGTATAGGCATAATGGGAAATAGTTGATCTATCGCCCAACAGTCCGGTGCTGATTGAAACACGGAAAGATTGATATAATAAATGGAAGCCATGATTTTTTCTAGGTCTTCCAACTCATCAGGTACGTATTCTTCCTGACGGATCAGAGTTAAAACTTTTTGACAACAAGCCCAGTAAAGACGCTCGGCTTTAGCGCGTTCCTTGAGGCGCAAAATTCCTAAGTTAAAACGACTGATGGCTTCCTCTTTGAATTGAGCCGCATCGTGATAGAACTCTTGGTAATTTTCTTTGTTGATGGATTGGTAGGTTTCCCAGAGATATTTAATGATTGGGGATTCTCCCTCTTGGTGAGGAGAAGGGGGATTAAGGGGGACATCGCTGGTGCTGAGAACATCAAAGATTAAAACCGATTGGTGGGAAGAAATCGCCCGGCCACTTTCACTCACTAATGTTGGTACGGGAATATGCTTTTCATCACAGGTATCTTTTAACTCTGCCACGATGTCGTTAGCATAGTTTTGCATATTGTAGTTTTTCGAGGTGTAGAAGTTGGTTTGAGAGCCGTCGTAATCTACACCCAAGCCACCACCAACGTCTAAATATTTCATATCTGCCCCCAGCATGGCCAACTCCACATAAATGCGGCTGGCTTCTTGGATAGCATCTTTAATGACATTGATAGCAGAGATTTGAGAACCAATGTGAAAGTGTAATAACTGCAAAGAACCGAGTAAGTCGGCTGCACCTAATTTTTCCACAGCTTCCATAATTTCGGGAATTGTCAAGCCAAACTTAGCGCGATCGCCTGTGGAAGTTCCCCAACGCCCCATTCCCTGGGTACTTAATTTCGCTCTTACTCCCAAGATGGGTTTAATGCCTAATTGACGGCTGACCGCAATGGCCAAATCTACCTCTTCAATTTGCTCTAGGACGATCACTGGTGTTTGTCCTAGTTTCTGGGCTAACATCGCTGTTTCGATGTATTCCTGGTCTTTGTAGCCGTTGCAAATTAACAATGCGCCTGGCGTATCCAACAAGGCTAGAGCAATCATTAATTCTGGCTTAGAACCTGCTTCTAAACCAAATTGATGGGGTTTACCAAATCTCACTAAATCTTCGATCAGGTGGCGTTGTTGATTGCACTTAACGGGAAATACTCCCCGATATACCCCAGGATAGTTATAGCGAGCGATCGCTTTGGCAAAACAAGCATTTAATCGCTCAATTCGGTCTTCCAAAATATCGGAAAACCGGATTAACATAGGTAGCCCCAAATTACGCTGCTTTAAAGCATTTACCAACTCGAACAAGTCTAATGACCCACCACGTTCACCCTTGGGGGAGACAGTCACATGACCAGCCGCATTAATCGAAAAATAAGGCTTTCCCCAACCTTCAATCCGGTACAGGTCTTCACTATTCTCAATTTTCCAAGATAGAGGTAAATCTCCCGTAATTGGACTAGGGACTAGTAGTTGCTTCTGTTTTTGGCGTTTCAATTCAGCTTTATGCCCATTAGACGGCATTTTCACAATTTCATCAGCGGTTGACTCGACACCCATTTCTTCCTGACCTCTGTGGTTGCCTACGAAAATAATAATTTAACAAAATAGTCTGGTAAGGGATATACAACTAGAAATAATTTCTGATTAAGAATTAGTAATTAGGGGCTGCTGAATAAACCTAGAACTGAGATATATCAAGAGTTTGAAGGTAAAAAAGGTGAATCAGGTGCAAGGAATAAGGGTTGAAATCAGCAAAAACCTATCACTTGACCAGATTCAATACTATTCTTCTCTTCTTCTAATTCTTCCTCCTGACTCCTGACTCCTGACTCCTGACTCCTAGCCCTCACAGACAACTTTTTCAGCACCCCCTAATTATAAATATCGTCATTACCATGCTGCGCTACCCGTAGAGGGGTAACTAAGCCTTGCTGCGTCTTTACTAGCCAGAAAAGAAGACAATTTTTTTCTTGTTCCCTTATCTCTGCAATTTTTAGGGAATATTCACAAGACTACTAGACAAAAGACATCAATACAACTGACAATTAACCCATCAAAATTTGATTATGTTTTTGGAGACAGATTTGGAACGCACATTTTTAGCAATTAAACCTGACGGTGTACAACGCGGCTTGGTGGGTGAAATTATCCGCCGATTTGAAACTAAGGGCTTTACCCTAGTGGGCTTAAAGTTTATGAAGGTTAGTAAAGAATTAGCGGAAAAACATTATGATGTTCACCGTGAAAGACCTTTTTTCCCTGGTTTAGTGGAATTTATCATTTCTAGTCCAGTGGTAGCCATGGTTTGGGAAGGCGAGGGCGTTGTGGTAGCAGCCAGAAAAATTATTGGCGCAACCAACCCTTTAACAGCAGAACCAGGCACAATTCGCGGCGATTTTGGCGTTAATGTCGGTCGCAACCTCATTCATGGTTCTGATGCTCAAGAAACCGCCCAAACAGAAATTGCGCTGTGGTTTAAGGAAGAGGAATTAGTTGCTTGGCAACCTCATTCCGCACCTTGGTTAAATGAGTAATTAGGGATGGGTAATGGGTAATGGGTAATGGGTAATAAAACTGTTACCTGTTACCTGTTCCCTACCTAATTACTTCAAGACTTCGGCTTTTTCCTTTTCTTCTGGAACTAACTCCACAACGGTGCGTTTAGAGAAGCCCCAGGCTAAGATGATACCAATAGCTGTCACCATGAGCCATTGTGGTGGGACTAAATCATCGTTGATGACTTTTAATAACAGACGTAAACCTACAAACGCTACAGTGATGTAACCTGCGTCTTCTAAGTTTGCATATTCATCTAACCAGCGGATAAATAATCCAGCCATGAATCGGAGGGTGACAATACCGATGGTTGTACCAGTGATTACTAACCATGTTTCTTGAGAAACGGCGATCGCTGTGGTTACACTATCCAAGGAAAAGGCTAAATCGGTAAAGGCAATCACGGGTATAGCTTGCCACAGAGATTTAAAACGTGGTCCGTGATGGTGATTGCCCTCATCTTCTTGGGAACTAAAGTGTTGGAATACTAGCCATAAGAGATAACCAGCGCCCAATAGTTCAAATTGCCAAAATTTTTGTACCCAAGTAGCTGTTAACAATAGGGTGATTCGGAGGACATAAGCAAATACTAAACCAATGTTTAGGGCTTGACCTTCTAGTTTTTTGTCTTCTAGTCCTTGGGCGATCGCAGCGAGGGCGATCGCATTATCAGCCGATAGCACTGCCTCTAAAAACACTAAGATTAAGAGGACTATAGAAGCTTCGATGCTGAAATGAAAATCTAGGTAATTAAATATTTGGTCTAACATTCCAATTTCTCAGGCAAAAATCAAGAATTTACAGAATTAGAGCTTAAAAGTTTTTATTGTAGAAAGTACAACAAATTACAAAAAGGCAGGAGTTAAGAGGCAGGGGGCAGGAGGTTATGAGTATCAATTAAAACTAAAGTTGCCGGGTTTAAAGCCCAGTTTAAAGAAAGAATTATACTAAGACGCGCAGCGGGTTAGCGTAGCGGCACTTCCGCGGTAGCGTCTCGCAGAAAAGTGCAGTACAAAGCGCCCTTGCTTCAATCCCACTATGAGTAAGGGTGGGTTCCTCCTGCCTCCTGAATACTTTCATTTATTTTAACCTGCATTTAGCCTAGTCTTAATGAGTAATTTCCGTCACCACTCTAGA
>NZ_VIKZ01000013.1:11108-24710 GCF_009711985.1 Dolichospermum sp. UHCC 0260
CGAGACGCTCACACTACAGTCCATCATTTTTATCTTGACAAACTACTAGATAACTAAAAGTTAGCATACTTATATTAATAAATTGACTTTATCATCTTATTTACCTGATATGTCATATCTTCCTGACATTTTGGTAATTCTTATTATTAACTATTATTTTCCTCATTCATTCCACAGGATTTCCACAGGTAATTTTGCAGTTTTCCACAGATGTTTGACGAGTTAATCAGCTATTGCTGACTTATTGGGGATTGTGAATTTTTCACTACTAACAAGCTTGATAACCGAGTTTTCATGAAGTTATGTAACAAAAATATAGTTATAAGCCTGATTAATTCGTCAAGATTTATTTTTGACTGCTAATTGTTAACATTTCGCAGCATTGACAAATCCACCTGTTGTGAGCGCAAAATGATGAGTCTTAGTTTGATTCCCTTAGGCATCTGCATTTTGTATTTTGGTTTATTTTAATTTCCTTCCCTACTTTCCCCACAGGGGATGAATCAGCCCTCAGTCAAACTGAACACAAGTAACTTCTCTTGATTAATCTACAGGAAAATTTTATGAACACAACAGTTCCTCTCTTTACCGAAATTCCCGAAACATTACAGGAATCCATGAACAACTATCTGCAAAACCATCCTGATTGGGATCAAACCCGCGTATTAACAGCGGCTTTATCGCTATTTTTGCTGCAAAATGGCGAAAGCGATCGCCGAGCGGCTCGTGTTTACTTAGAAACTTTATTTCATCAATAATCCAGATAAATACTGGATTAAATTAATAAACCAACTCTGTTTCTGTTCACAACATTTTGCGTTGATAGCATAAATTTTGCAGCCCTGCTCCCACGCCTTGAAGGCTTGGGAGCGGCGGAAGTTTAGAGATAGTAGTCAAGTTTTAGTTAGAAGTAGCGCATTCAAATTTGTACCCTACACCACGGATAGTGTGAATTAATGTTGATTGAGTCGGATCGATTTCAATTTTCTTACGAATTTGACCAATATGGACATCTACAACCCGTTGATCCCCAACATATTCATAGTCCCAAACTTTTTGGATCAGTTCAGATCGTCGCCAAACTCTAGCTGGATGACTAGCTAAAAAATATAATAAGTCAAATTCCAGAGCAGTTAAGAGAATGGGTTCGCTATTAAGCATTACTTCCCGTCCTATGGAATCAATAGTTAGTTTATCAAAGATAAGACGTTGCTGTTCTGCATTAGTTACAACCCGCTGCCGCCTTAAAATTGCTGCTACTCTAACTTCTAACTCTCCTAAACCAAATGGCTTAGTGAGATAGTCATCAGCACCTTTAGAAAAACCGCGAATTTTATCCGCTTCGTCTGTCCTGCTAGTCAGTAGTAGCACAAATACACCACTACGACTCTGCATTTCTTGACAGAGGTTAAAACCAATCACATCCGGCAAATTAACATCTAGAATTACTAAATCAGGGTTAAATTGCTCAAACATACTTAGACCAGTCTTACCATCTTCGGCAGACTCAACTTGATAATTTTGTTTCAGTAAAAAGCGTTGGATTAAATTCCGAACCGCAGGATCGTCGTCAATTACAAGAATCTTGGCAGCAGCCATGGCTATTATTTTTTACAGAAGTACATAGAATTAACAAAGATGATTGCGTAAAAACGCAGGTTTTACTTTGGCAGTAATTCAAAATTTACGGGGGATAGGGATGATTATCCTGATTATTTCTATAAACTGTAATTTTTATTGTGAATATTGAAGAGGTAAATCTGCTGGTATAGCAGGAGTTAGGGGAGGATGAAAGTAGTTTCCCGACTTTAGCCCACAGTCCTGAGTATTCAAATTTTCAACAATCTTAAAACCACAATTTTCTTATGTGCGGTTGCCCCGACTCATGCTATTATTGTGGTAGATAGATAAAATTGCCTACTTTCTCTAATGCAGGTAGCTACTTGTCTAATTGTTGTCTTTATTTCTATAAAATCTAAAGTTGTTTTTCTGTAAAATAAAAAGTGCCGCTGATTAAGGCTAAAGTAATAACCTCCCATGAGTGATCAAAGTCCCTACGAGAAACTTGGGGTATCAGAAGATGCAAGCTTCGATGAAATTCAGGATGTTCGGAATCGCCTGTTAGAACGACATGGTGGTGATGGCAATGTCCGAGAAGTTATTGAAGCTGCTTATGATGCGATTCTAATGGAGCGCCTGCGGATGCGCCAAGAAGGTAAAATTAAAGTGCCTGAACGCATCCGGTTTCCAGAAAAGCGAGTTCCATCTTCTCCCCAAACAAGTCAAACCCTTGGTCAGCAGTCTCCTGCATGGCTACAGCGGAGTATAGATCAGCCTACTTTAACTGATGTACTGCTACCAGGAGCTTGGTATCTGGGTTTAAGTGCAACTAGTGTGTTATATCCCGGTGGTAGCGGACAGGTTTTACAACTGTCCTTGGTAGTTGGGGTAGCTATTGGTGTTTACTTCCTCAATCGCAAGGAAGGAAAATTTGGTAGAGCGGTTTTATTCACGTTAGTTAGTTTAATTGCTGGCTTAATCGCTGGCGGTCTACTTGCTGGCTTAATATTACCATTACCATTGATAACTTTGACAGCGAATCAGTTTTCGACGCTGTTGACTTTTATATTGATGTGGTTAGTAAGTAGCTTTTTACGTTAGGTAATGGGTAATTGGTTAATGACCGATTACCCATAATTTTTTATTGGTTGAGGATAAAATCTACAGCCGTTTTTAAATCGGTCACAATCATATCAGGTTGATAAGATGCTAGTTGACTGTGATCTCGGATACCCGACTCAACTGCAATAATTTTGATATCGTGTTTTTTGGCAGCAGTAATGTCGGCTTCTGTGTCTCCCACCATCCAAGTATCAGCCGCAGGGGGGAGTTCAGCTAAGGCTCTAGCCATTAATAATGGTTTATCTTCGACATCACGAGTTTTTAGATAGTCGTTACTTAGGCAATAACGACGATTTTCTGGGAAAAACTGGCTCAAATTATATTGATTAAAAGCATAGTCTAATTCTCGTACCCGTCGCATTGTCATCACGGCTAAATCAACACCGGCTGCTTGAACTTTGGTGAGTGTTTCTAATGCAGTGGGAACAAGGACATCATACTGGAAATAGGGGAGGGTGTGGACTATTTGTTTACGGATTTGGGAAAATTCTTGCCCTTGTTGGGCATCTAAACCTGATTGTAGAGCAATTTGGAGTTCGGGAGTTTGCGATCGCTTGAGTTGCCAAAATTCGGCTTTAGAAAGTTCTGTAATTGTTTGTTGAGGATATCGGGTTTTCTCTAGACACAATTGATAAACACGGTAGTAGCGTTCTGAAACATCCATGATTGGACCGTCAAAGTCAGTAATTAATCTCAGCATGAGTAGATAATGTTAATTTTTTTTACATTATCCCAGTCAGGTGGTATTTTTAATCTAAGATTTCGCGCAAAGAGGCAAAGGAGCAAAGGCGCAAAGGAAGAAATGAGAGATTGAGATTACATTAATAATTGTAACTGTGAACCTTGCTGATTTTTACTCACTTCAATTCTGGCTTGGAAGGCTTCTTTGAGGTGGGGCATATGGGTTACAGTGAGGATACAGGCAAAATCAGAGGATATGGCGTTAATTGCCGCAATTAAGCGATCGCATCCTTCCCCATCTTGAGTCCCAAAACCTTCATCTATTACTAATAATTGTAATGAGGCTCCTGCCCTTTGTGCCAATAATTTTGCCAAAGCTAAACGAATGGCAAAGTTAATTCTAAAAGCTTCTCCTCCTGAATAAGTTTCATAGGATCTCGTTCCTCTGGAATCAGCAATTAAAATATCTAATGTATCTATTAATTTAGCATTTTTCTTACTAGATTTACCACTGCGTCCCGCTTTTTGGGTGATAAATTGGACGTGAAATTGATTCGCACTCAATCGAGAAAGTAATTGATTAGCTTCTGCTTCCAGTTGGGGTAAAATATTTTCAATCATTAAAGCTTGAATCCCATTTTTGCCAAAAGCTTGAGCTAATTCTTGATAAACACGCTGTTGTTGTTTACAAATTTGCACCTGTTGGATATCTTGTTCATATTGATTTTGCAAAGTTTCTAATTGCAGAGACATTTGTTTTAATTGTCCCAACTGAGATATTTTATGATCTAGTTCCCGTCTCCGGTTTGCTAATTGTTGTTCTAAAGCATTAATTTGGGCTGTTGGGTTCGCACTGTCGGTTAATTGTTTAACCATATTATCAATTTGTTGAGTTAATATTTCTCGTTCTTTGAATATTCTTTGCAATGAATCTTCCAAATCTTGACTTTTATGACTTAATTGAGGATATTGTGCTTGTGCTGATAATAATTGTTGATGACGTAATTGCCAACCTTGCCCTTGTCGCACACCTTGACGCAGATAATTATGCTGTTCTGAACTATAGCCAATTTCGGCAATTTGCTTTTCTAAATTAGCGATTTCTTTGGCACAATCAGAATCAGTTTGTCCTTGTTGCAGTTGCAATTGTAATTGAGCAATATTCGCTGTTAATTCTGGTTTTCTAGCTATTAGTTGTCCTTGACGTTTTAAGGCATCCTTAATTTGTCCTTGTTTAATTTCTGCCCAACGTAATTTATCTACATCACTACGGGCAAGAACGTGGTCTTGTTCACTATAATTAAGTTGCTGGAGATATTGATCTAATTGCTGAATTTCTATTTGTTTTTCTGGTGCATAATCACCGGTTTCTAAGGAATTTTCTAAATGTTGTTTTTCAGAAATAATTTGCAGTAACTGTTGTTGAACATCACTTGTAGCTTCTAACTGTGCTGCTAATTGTCCCCGTTTTTCTCGCAATGAATCATAACCTGATAACTTTTGGTCTATTTCTCGATATTCTTGTCTGAGTACCTGAATTTCCCGATCTGAAACCGCTATTTGTTCCCGCACTACCCAAAATTGTCCTTGGGTATCTTCATATTCTAATTGAGTTTTTTCGATAACTTTACTCCAATGATGTTCGTCTAGAGGACGTTCACATAAAGGACAACTAGCATCGGGATTTTGTAACATTTGCAATTTTTGTTCTAGTTCCCCCAATAACCTTTCATAATCTCCTTGATGAGCTTGTAAACGCTCCAGAAAATGTCGTCTTTCCTGTCCTTTTTCCTTGACTCTTTGGAGATAAACTCGCTTTTTATCTAATTCTTCAATTTGCGTTCCTATCTCTATTACTGCTTGTTGTAATTGGGGTTGACGATGGTGTTGATTTTGTAATTGTTTTTCTGTGGCTTGCATTTGCTCCAATCGCGCTACTAGACTAGCATGAGTGCGATCTAATTGACTTTGCAAACTGGCTCTTTGTTGTAATAATGGTGTTACCTGCATTTGCAATTGATCTAAGTTAGTCAAATGCTGACGAGCGGTATTTAATTGTAATATAGCTGTTTCGATATCCCCAGATTTACTCAAGGTTTGGGAAATTTCTTGTTCTTGTTGTTCTAAAGCTGCTAATTGAGCTTCAGCTTGTTGTAATTGACGTTCTAAATCTTGAGTTTGTTTATATAGCTGTTGTTGTTTTTGTTGTTTTAAATTGGTAGCGCGGGTATGTTGTTCAAATTTAGCTGCAAAAATTTCTTCTTGAGATTGCAGACTTTGATATTGAGCATAACCAGCTTGAATATCAACTTGTTGATTGATAATCTTTTCTAAATCTGTTAATTGGGATTTTACGGATATTTGTTCTTGTTGTAAGCGATCGCTATCTTGGTTCAGATTATCATATCGTTGCCGCACAAAATTTAATTGTTGTTCCCAACTTTGTCTTTGATGTTGGATAACTTGTAAACTTTGTAATTGAATATTTTCAAAAGCTTGTACTTGTTGTAAATTATTCAATTGCGCTTCTAACTCAGCGCGTTGAGTTTCCGTTGTTTCCCGTTGTTGTAGTTGAATTTTAATATTCGCTAAAGAATTTTCTAAATCTTCTCCTCGGATTCTATAAAGTTTAGATTTATCCTTAGCGCGTTCTTCTAACTCATCATACTGATTTAGTTTTAATAACTCCGCCAAAATTTCCTTGCGTTCAGCAGGACGTTTGAGCATAAATTCATCGGCTTTCCCCTGACGCAAATAAGCTGAATTAATAAAAGTCTCATAATCTAGCTTAATATGTTCGAGAATGACATCCTGAGTGGCTTTTAATCCCTTACCCGTCAAAGGACGAAACCCAGCAGGAGTTTCAATTTGAAATTCCAAAATACTAGTTCCACCTCTTACCCGGTTGCGAATTACCCGATAAGTTTGCAAACCACTCTGGAAAGTGAAATCAATTCGGACTTCTTGTGCGCCAGAATGAATCACATCATCCTCAATAGTAGCACGGCTTTCACCCCAAATTGCCCAAGTGATAGCTTCTAAAAGGGAAGATTTCCCCGCACCATTAGAACCACAAATACACGCCGTATGCAAGCCGCTAAAATCTAAAGCTGCGTCACGGTAACTAAGAAAGTTTTTGATGATAAGTTGGACTGGAATCATTCAGGCTATAGCGCCACATTTACAATTTTAAAAGTTAACAGTACAGATGCACTTAGTTTTTAGTTTAGCTATCTAATTAGCAAGTTTCTAGTCTTGAAGACATCAATTTTACAAAAATTTACAATAGGAAGATGATTTTTTAAATGTAATGTGATTTTCTGATTCTGAAGATGTAATTTTTGTTACATTTATTTAGAAGCGTTGCACAAGTGCTGACTTATTGGTTTTATATTTGATGTTATGATTTATTTCAATATCCCTATTGATTGCAAAGTGCTAAGTAACTGAGAAATGCCTTGTGCAGCTAATCCAACACCAGCAGCTAAAGCACCTGCTACTTCAATAATTTTTAGGAAACTGACAGATTTATCTTTTGCATCATCTAGATCATCTTTTCCAATTTGAATTTCAAATTTAATATCATTAACTATATGATCATTTTTATGCTTAAAAGAATCAACTGCATTCTCCATTTTTTCAATCCGTTGTCCTTGTGTATTCATAAGTTTTTTGATATTTTCTAACTTACCATCCATTTGTGTTTTAACTTCACCAATATTTTCTTGACACTCTTCTACATTAGTTTCACGAGTTTGAACTGCTCTTTCTACCGTAGCAATCATTTTATTGTCTGCATTTGCATAAACTCCTGGTTGACTTTTTAACATTTTCAGTCTTTCCTGTAGACTTTCTATGTCTTCCTGATACTCTTTTTGTGATTCTCCCAGAGTTTCAATTTGTTTACCATAGTCTTTCACTTCTCTTTCTAAATCCTGGCGATCATTATATTCTTGTGACATGATTCTTAACCTCTTTTATTTCTTAATTTTGACAAACATATCTTGTAAATCTGCCAAATCTATGCTATTTACAAAATCTATCATAATTTGGCAATCATGGGCAATATTTTTCAATTGTTCCGCTTCAGGATTGATGATAAAATGTAACTGTGCTTTAGCAATGAATTTTGATAAATCCTGAAATTTACATACAATTATCTTTTGTTCTTGCTGCATTGAAGCAATAGTTTTGAATAGTGAACTTCCAGATTTTTCTAATTCAGCAAACCAGTCAGGTGCTAAAATTAGTTCTTCATATATTTTCAGTAATTGCAAATAAGCATGATTGAACTTTATAGCTTGATTTGCTAAAGTTTCGTAAGATAAAACCAGATTTTTAACTGCTATATCCAAAATAATTTTCTCCTATTTATTGTAGCTTGGGTTGAGGAACGAAACCCAACATTTACGAATGTAACGTATACACAATGTTGGGTTTCCTTGCGTCAACCCAACCTACAGTTATTGTACTCATATTTGTAAATCATGTTTAACTTTATTAATTTTCGCTTGCTGAATAGCTAAACTCAACACCTCCGTTAACTTATCTTGTAATTCTTGTTTTTCATTTTGCAGACGTTTTAAAGTGTCTTTTAAAGATGATTCCTCAACATCAGTAATGCGTCTTTGTTCATAAGCAAGATTATCTGCTAATTTTTGAATATCCGCAACCTGTGATTCTCTATTTAAAACCTGGGCTAAATTGATTATCTGTTGTTGAGTATTTTTAATCTGACGAGATAATTTTTGCCAAAGTTGTTGATAATGACTACGACGAATCTGATTATTTTTATCCAACACCTTTTGATAGAATTGATCAAATATTCCCAATTTAACATTTACCAAAGATTGTAACTCTACCAAATCCGTTAAAGTTAAATTAGCAGCAAGTTGTAAATACTTCAAACTGCGGATATTATTAGCATCAATGCGTCTATCTATTTGTAGTGATAATTCATCAGGAACAGGGTTTAAATCAAAACGTAACTCTCCAGCTAAACGATGAAAGATTTCCTGTTTGATATTTGATAACAAAACTTGTAATTCTGTACAATTTTGAGAAACTTGATTTAACTCCTCCCGAATATTAGTTAAACTTTGATTGTGTTCTTTATACAAACGTTGATATTCTTGTAAAGCAGTGGATAGTAAAGTTTGCTGACTTTGAATATACCAAGGACGGGATTTAATCACATCTTTAATTTTATCATTAGTAATCGAACTTTCTACCCCTAACTTTTCCTTAGCACTATTTTCATAAGGAATTTTTACCGGGTGGGGACGATACCAACCTTCCATATATAAAAAAGATTCACCAGGTTGTAAACGCGCAATTTCTTCCATTTGTGATTGGTCTAAAAGCATCCCTTGACCGATATCTTTTCTATCATCTGCTGACACCAAACGATGAGCAATTTTCACATTTGTATTTTTGACAACCTCTGCTGCTACTCCTGTGGGTAACTGGTCAGCAATAATAATAGATTCTCTCAAAGCCCGCATTTCTGCTAACATTCTAGTGACATAATTTGCGGCTTCTTGTTTTGTATTTGCATCTTCACCAGAGGAAGTTCCTAAATTTCTCCCGACTAAATTATGCGCTTCTTCTAATAATAAAATATGTTCAGGATTCCCGGCTTTTTCTGTACGTTGACGTTTGATATATTCCCGAATTTTAGTTAGCAACAAGAAGGTCATCAAATTTGCTTGGTCTTGGTTCAAATAATCTAATTCTAAAATTGTGGGATATTTTAATAAATGAGCGATTGTGGGACTACTGCGTTGAGTATTTAACATCGCACCCACACCACGTTTTAATAAACTCCCAATTCTCACTTCTAAAGCTGTTTTTAGGTTAGATTTTACCTCACCTGCATAATCTTTGGTTTCAAATAAAGCGGTGATTTTATCATATAAATCCCGCATGGTGGGAATTTGTAAATTTTCTGGTGTTCCTTCTTCGCTTCCCGTCCATTCCCGATCATAATATATTTCTTCCAATGCTTCCGAAAGCAAAGCGGGTAATGGACCAGAAAGAGGTAACGCACCCCGAAATGATGCTTCTAAATTAGAAATATGTTCATAAAAAGGAACACCTTGGGAAACTTCAAAAGGATTAAATCGAAAAGGAGAAATTAAATCATTTCCTAATGTGTAAACTCGTAATTGTTGGGTGAGGATTTTTAAAGATTTGAGAAATTCGATATCAGCGCGAGTAAATTTACTCAGATTAGGATTGATAGCCAAAAGTGAACGATATTCAGTTTTCGCAGGTTCAAATACTAAAAATGGGATTCCATGACTCCACAACTGAGTTAGTAAATTAAAAGCTGTGGTGGTTTTTCCACTTCCAGGAACACCACAAATAAAAGCGTGTTTATTCAGTTGTTTTAATTCTATTTGTATTTTGTTTTCTTCACCTCGGTTAATTTCATAACCACCAAAATCAATCCATTGTTTATCTTGACCTAAACTGGTAATATCATTTTCTTGACTAATTCCCGCTACAGGTGCATCACTGGGAACTACAATGCGAAATAAACCACTAATTTCATTTAATGTTGCGTAGCGGTGTAAAGGTTTTAAATTTAAGACGCGCACAGCATCTTTAAACTGTTTGAGAGATGTACCACAAAATTCTGCTTCTTCTAATCCTTTATCCCATTTTTCCCAGTGGGTAGCGGTGGAAAGTTTTCCTAATTCGGTAGCTGTGAGACTATCTGTAAATTTGGGATGATTGGGAGTGAGAATAATAGTTCGATAGCGGCTTTTTTTCGTTCCACTTAATAATAATGTTCCTAAAACACTGCGAACTGCTAACTCATTTTTTCCCAAAACTTTGAAACTATAACGAAATAGGCTTTCTGTGAGATAGGAAGATTGATATTTTTCATAAATACGAGAAGCTAATTGTGCGTTCCTGTCTCCTTCTTTATTAAAACTCAAACTAGAACCACTACTAGCTTGTCTGAGTTGGGATAACATTTGATCTAATGCGTTTATCCAAATGGATTTTTCTTGTAATGTGGTGGTATCTGGTTGAATAGTTATTTCCAACATCATGGGAGTATTGAAGCGAGAAATAACTTGACAGACTACTAACATATCGTTAGCTTCATCTGCTTCTAATTGTAGTGGTACATAATAATTTGGTAGTCCTTTTGTTTTACAAGAATCCTCAGAATCTTGAAAACGAGTGCTGATAATTTCTTCGTGTTTGACTGCTTCTCCAATACAATTTACCCAACTTAGATTTTGAATTTGGGAAACTTCTGTTTGTAGTTCAATTTTATAAAATTGGTTGAGAAATCCATCTGTGATGATTTTTTTAATATCTTCAGCTATTTGAGTTTCGGTATCAGGTGAAATAGGTTGTGATTGACTGACGACTAAATAAATACCCAGTCGTTTATCGAAGGGTAAACCAGGTGTATAGCAATAGCGTATGGAAAAGGTGAGGTTATAAACTCTACCAATATCGCTAAGGAGAAGTAAGAAGTCTTTTTGACTGCTGAGGACTTTTTGACGTACTCCTTGTCCATATTGGGAGGTGTATTTTTGAGATTTTAAATCAGGGAGTTGGGGTATTTGGAATATGAGAGGGAACATGGTGGAATAATTAAATTGATAATAGACTTAATATCTTTTGTTCTTCATCATCAAGTCTATAGGGTTCATTTGATTTTTGATTTTCTGCTTCTTCAATATTTTTTTCAGCGGATTTTATTTTTCTTTCATATATTTTAATAGCTATGATTCCAAGTATACCTCCAGGGAAATAGAAGAAAATAATGAACCAATTACTCCACAATGATAATATCAGAAAAACAATAATAAGTGAAGCTAAAGGAGATATTATTTTTGCTAATTTAGCTTTTTTTAATATTGCGTATTCTCTGGCAATTTTGTCATCTATAGTAGCTAATATAGTAGTTAATTGATTTTCTTTATAATCTTTATAAAATTTAGTTACCTCACCTTGTAATCGAGAACATTCATAACGTAAAGACTGTACATAATCATTATCCTGTAAAATATTTAAAGACTGTACATAATCATTTATAATCAAATCATATTCGTCATCATCTACTATATTTACAGAGGGAATATCCTTAAAATTATTATTTGCAATTACGCTATAATATACATCAGAATTAATAGATTTAATTTGCTCTAATTGTCTATCAAGTTTAGATTTTAAATCTCTTACCTCATTGTATTTAGCATAGAACAAACCTTTCTCTTTCAATTTATCTCGTGTTATTCTATCAGCAATCTTTTTAGGATCTTCCCTGAAATATCGAGATAGAGCAATAAAATCAAACCCCAAATTTACAACAGTCTTAGCAGCAGACAAGCGAATTGAATCTGTTTCTCCTGACTTTGCTTGCTCACTTAAAATTGCTAATAAATCTTCACTTTGCTTTAATATTTCCCTATTATCTGTATCTTTAATCTTGCCAAAAGCGTCAATAGTTAAAACTATTAACGGTTCTAATTTAACTCCTCTTAATATTTCTACAAAAGCCTCAACAGGTGGTTCATGACTTGTCGCTAAAGCTTCAAATAAATCAATTTGTTCACCTGCATTTTGACATTTCTGAAAAGCTTTAATTATATCAGCAGCAGTTGTGAGATTAGAGTAATCCATACTGGTGGTAGATGTGATGAGTAACTAGCATTTAGAATAGCACAGGAATAAACGTGAGTATACAGTGCTTATACTTAATTAACAATTGTCCAGATCCCCGACTTCTCCAAGAAGTCGGGGATCTAATTTCACTGTCTGAATCAGGATGTCCAGGATTTAAGGATTTACAGGATTAACTGTTATCTAATATTCAGAATAGAATGAAATATATACGCCCAATTTTCATCCCCACAACCCACTATGACACAAATCACCATTTCCGAACTCCCCCAAACCCTTCAGACTCTAATTAACGAAGCTAAAAAAACAGGTGAACCCCTGACAATTACAGAAAATGGTATTCCTCTGGCGATTATTTCTCCTATTAAGAAAAAATCCCTTCTCGAAGTCTTTGCTAACCTTGAGGATATTGATGAAGAATTTCCCAATGTTGACGAAGGGTTATTACCACTAGATGAAATAGAGCTTTAAAATGTCTTACTCTTACTTACTCGATACCAATACATTATCGGACTTTATTAAACATCCAACAGGTAAAATCTTTTCTAAAATTCAAGAAGTTGGAGAAGAAAAAATTTGTACCAGTATCATTGTTGCTTGTGAATTACGATTGGGGGCAGAAAAAAAGAAAACGTAAGTATGCAGTGCTTATGCTTAATTAACAATTGTCCAGAAACTATCCTAGCCAACCCACGTCACCATACATATCACATATTATGGGCAATCTTATCATGAGTCGTTCTACCCGTTGGCAATCTAGCACCGCTGCACTCATGGCCATAGCCATTACCACAGGTGCAGCTATCCCCTTACTGTCCTTGAGTCCTGTTTTGGCACAAGGATACAATCTCAATCAATCGCGGACAATTAGTATTCCCGCTAATGTAACTTTACCTGTTACCTACGAAAAGGAAAAAGTTATTGTCAAACCGGGTGAAACATTAGCCCTAACTCTGAAAATAGCTGACAATGTTACTGATAGTAACAGAAATATTTTAATTCCTGCCAATACTGAAGTGATTGGTGAATTACAACCAGTAAGATTAAATACTCGATCTTCTGGGAATAATCAGCAAGGTGTTCGTTTTGTAGCCAGAGAATTAGTATTTCCTTCTGGACAACGACAACAGATTTTTGCTAATTCCCGAACTATAACCAAAACAGAAACAATTACCAAGGGATCAAGCACTGGACAAATATTAACTGATGCTGCTATTGGTGCCGGTGCAGCTAGTGTAATTTCCCTAATTACAGGTAACAAGAAAATTGAAGTTTTAGAACCTGTGGGTGGTGCAGCAGCGGGTGCTTTAGCTAGTATCCTATTACGGAAACCAAAAGCTGATGTTTTTGTCCTCAGACCAGAACAAGATCTAGCTATTACCCTGACTTCAAATTTGGTGATCACTCGTCAATAGAGTTAATAGCATTAGTTAAGTTGTGAATTTAATCATATAAATAAAGCGATTATTTCCCTGAATTATGGTGAAATGTCGCTTTATTTTTATGTAAAAACTATTTTTATTCTCTAAGAGGTTGTTTGAAAAGTATTAGATGAAACCAATAATTTCCAAAAACCTAACCCCCCTA
>NZ_VIKZ01000013.1:24929-36857 GCF_009711985.1 Dolichospermum sp. UHCC 0260
TCTAAGCATATATCCAATTAAATATAAAACTTCTATCACTTAATCAACAGACTGTAGCCAAATTATAAATGTAGTTCCTGGGATATGCGGTAATGTGATAATTGAGTGAATGGCCGGACTGAAAACCTCTATACTTCCCTGCATTTCTGCTATTAGCTGTTTAGCAATACTAATTCCTAAACCAGTTCCGGGTATTTCTGTTTTTGCCTGTACACCTCGATAATGTCTTTCTCCAAGATGTTCTAAATCTTCTGGAGGAATACCAGGACCTGTATCACTAATAGCAATACCTTGTAAATTTCCTTTTTGTTGCCCACATTGGACTAAGATTTTTCCACCGGGGGGAGTATATTTCAAAGCATTATCTATAATATTACTCAACACTTCTGTTAATGCTTTTTCATTCACTTTTACTAAAGGTAAATAGTGGGAAATTTCCGTAATTAATTGTAAATTTCTTTCTTGGGAAATAGCTTGAGCCGATATTAATAAAGGTGCTAATAAATCTGCTAGACAACAATCAGTTAATTGTTCTCCTGTTCCTGGCAATAATAATGCAGGTTTAACTGGCTTTTGCACATTTTCATTAATAACAACCTTTGATTCTGGTAGAGGTAGAGGTGCTAAATCTGCTGTATTTAAATCAATAACCTGATCAAATTGTTGCAATAGCTCTTGCAAGCGATCGCTCTCCCTGACTATACTGGTTGCTACTTCCCGATTAGGATCAACCGGTCGCATTCGCTTAAATAGTAACTTACCAAAGGTGCGAATAGCAGTTAAGGGGTTACGAAGCTGATGCAAAAGATTATCTAATAAGTCCCGTTGTCTCTCTTGCAAAATTTGTTCTTGCTGGAGTTGGTGTTGTAACCAAGCCCTCCGCTGGTCTATAATGCAAGCGATCGCTAAAGTTTTGGCAATGCGTTCAATTTCCCCCTCTTCCCGTTGATTCCATTCCCTATCGTCCCTCGCAGTCACCAATAAGCCCATCATTACACCCTCATAAATCAGGGGTAAAACAATTTGGTTATGACTGAGTAAGTATTCATCCTGTTCATCGTGTAAATTTTGTTTTTCTGTTGTTTCCGATTCCACCGACGGATGAGAAGATACAGAAGTCGGTTTTAACAACCTCGGTTGCTGATTTGGGAATGCTAAAACATTAGCAAGCCTTACAGAATAGCTATTCTCTGGTTCACCATATTCATTACTAGAATTTAATGCTATAGTCTCTGGATACACCATTACCGGAATTAGTCGCGCCTCACTTATAGGCTTTTCTACCAGTTCCTGTGTTAAATAAACCACCGTAAAAGATGCCCCCATTCCTTGGGTTAGCAGGGCTATTTGTTCTCGACATAGAGCAAGGAAATCAGAACTGGCAGACATTAGCATGAGTTCAGGAATCTAGGAGGAAGAAAGAATCTAGGAGTCAGGAATCACCGAGTCAGGAGTCACCGAGTCAGGAGTCACCGAGCAAGGAAGAAGAAAATTACCCAGTCCCCAGTCCCCAGTCCCCAGTCCCCAGTCCCCAGTCCCCAGTCCCCAATCAAGGCTTATAGCTATCTAGTTTAATCTGGTAATGGGCGAAGAGGTAACAAGTAATGACTGAAAAGGCAGCGATTTTTTAATTTTTAATTCTTGATTTTTAATTGTTTTTTCCCCAGTTGTATCAAAACATTAAAAACTATTGATTTTTTGAGATAGAACTTATATAATGACGACGGATTTTGTAGCCATAACTACAGTCTATAGCTTGAAACAGGAGGACAATAGGTTGGCACGGAGACGCAAGCGGAAGAGTCGTCGGAGACAGGAAGGACGGCGCATACTTGAGCATATTCCTCAGTACAGCATTGAAAGTGGCGAAGATAAACCTGTGACAGCAGCAAGAAAATTTATTCAAGCTGAAGGTATTTTGCCACCCGCGCTGCTACTAGTAAAACGTAATGAACATACAACAGACCGTTATTTCTGGGCGGAAAAAGGTCTGTTTGGCGCTCAATACGTAGAAGAGAATCATTTCTTGTTCCCTAGTCTTAGGACTTTAGAATCACCAACAGCACAAGAACCTGTTGCTGTTGCTGTTGCTGTTGCCAGTAACTAAACAACAAATGACCATCATATCTTGTAAGTGTGACTTCTGAATCTGTGAATAATTAACTGGTAATTTTGACCAGCTTATTCAAAAATTCCTTTTTTTAATTTTGTTGTTGAATTTGCCAGTAGGGTTTAAATGAATTCTCTCAAGTCATGGCATAATTAATTCCTCATCAACTAAATTTGGTTAGATGAATCAGTTTATTATCAGCTTATACACCAAGAGAATAGCGACAGAGCCAAGGTCATCCAAAAAATGAAGCATGAATTATTTATGCTCTCATTAATTTGGACTACTATCAAGCTCTGTCCACCAATTTAAATTTTTCCTCATGACATTTCAGGCATCAGGAAGATTAACAGCACAAGCAGAATTTTTCCTTCCTACTGCTGATTTACTCAAAATTTTAGTCAGAAGCCTACATGAATGTGGAGAATGCTGGTTTTTATCCCCGAAAATCAATCAAGTGTCCAGCGTCTTTAGCTGTAATGCCCTTTGTAACTCAGCAAGTTCATCTCTATGGGCAGTCACAGTAATTATACTTGAGAAGTCTTGTCCACTCAGGATATTTTCCATATTGAGTGACACCTTCTCAAGTCTTCCAGATTTTTTCCAATACAATAACCCACTTAAAGGCGAAAATAGGATTATTCCCAGAAAAAACTGCCCAAAATCGGGAAAAAGCATTGATAAAACCAACGCCAAACAACCTAAACCCACAGCAGCTAATACAGTCAAAAATATAGCTAAAAACCAGCTAGGGCTGACAAATCCCTCAAAAGTGACTTGATTTTTGGCAGAGTCTACCGCTAAAACTCGATAAGCACGAGAGCGAAAATACTCCTTTAATGAAGTCATGAATGTATTTTCGTCCTGATCCGAAGTCAAGCGCATCATTTCTGTACGGTCTTTAGTTGAAGCACGTATAAAGAAAAATAAACCAACTGATAAGAGGAAAGTTAACAGGAAAGTAGATTGCAAAACGGTAAAATCCATAACTAATTTTTAAGTCGGAAATTTTCAGTAGACTTAAACCATTATCAATTATTCTGGAAACAGGTAACAGCTAACAGACAACAAACGGAAGTTGTTTTTAACTTTTAATTTTTAATTTTTATATGTCACAAAACTCCGAAACACCATCATCTAATATCCGGGCTATCGCCCAACAATTTCGCCTAGCAGGTTGGATTAGTTTCTGGATTCAGTTGGTATTAGGTGTCATCTCTGGAATAATTGTCTTATTATTTGGCATTTTCAGTCAAAAAGCCAACAGCCCCAATAATAATCCAGGCACAGGCTTTGGTGTATTTTTAGCAATTTGTGGCATAATTCTGTTGGGCGTTGGTATTTACTTGGCTTATCGCTACACCAGAATTGGCAAAAAACTAGAATCCCCTAATGCTAGTAATCGTCCCCGCAAGGCGGAAACCGTGCAAGTATTACGTTTGGGACTATGGATAAATTTAGGCGGCATATTAGTCACCCTGTTGGGAGCGCAGGCGATTGTTGGTACATTGGTAGCTAGGTCAATATCTCCTCAAGCCGCAACTACTCAATTATTTGACCCAACTCGGATTATTAGCGGTTTGGATATGCTCATAGTCCAGGCAAATACAAATACTGTATCAGCGCATTTTGCAGGTTTATTAGCATCTTTGTGGTTAATGAATCGGATTAATAAACCATAAAAATTCGGAATTTAGGCATAATATGAATATTTGTCCTCACTATGACTTACACAATGGGCATATTTAGTGAAACCGACAACCCGCCTGGGAATGATAGCGTAGCGTGGCGTAAGCCATATTCCCAGTCTAATAGCTAAAGTTATCTAAAGATAACTAAAAAAAACAAAAGACAACCCGCCTGGGAATTAATTCCCAGTCTAATAGCTAAAGTCATCTAAAGATGACTAAAAAAACCAAAAGTTATTTAGTAAACTTTAGTTTACTTTAGTTATTAGACCGAAACTTAAGTTTCGGGCGGGTGTGGAAGCCAACAAATAAACCATCTGTAACTTACGTTGACAGCAATGAATATTGCGCTTTACACCTACAACTAATCAGCAAAAAATGCTAGATATTAAACAAATTAGAGAAAATCCCCAATTCGTACAAGACAAGTTGAACAATCGTAGTGGCAAATACGAGATTCAGCCTATCTTAGATTTGAGTCAACAACAACGGGAATTGGAAGTAAAACGCAATGAACTCCAAGCCCGGAGTAATGAAATTGGTAAACTGGTGGGACACAAGGTAAAATCTGGTGTTAATCCTCAAGATGCAGAAATTCTGGCTTTAAAGGATGAAGGAAACAGCCTCAAAATCACATTAAGCTCATTAGAACCCCAGGAAAAGGAGTTAAAAGCCCAAATTCACCAATTACTCTTAGCACTTCCTAACCTTCCCAGTGATTCTACCCCCATTGGTAAAAGTGAAGATGATAACCAAGAAGTGAAAACATGGGGAGATGAATATAAACCCGAAAATCCGAATATTATACCCCATTGGGAAATCGGCGAAAAGTTGGGAATTTTGAACTTTGAAAGAGCGGTAAAAATTGCCCAAACTCGGTTTGTAAGTTTGATAGGTGCGGGTGCAGGTTTAGAAAGAGCATTAATTCAGTTTATGCTTTCTAAACATATTGAAAATGGCTATATAGAAGTTAGTCCACCGTTATTAGTAAATACAGATTCTTTAACGGGAACTGGACAATTACCCAAGTTTGCAGAAGACAGTTTTAAATGTGCAGAGGATGATTTATGGTTAATTCCTACCGCAGAAGTTCCAGTGACTAATTTGTATCGGGGGGACATTATCAACGGGGAAGAATTACCAATTTATCATACTGCATATACGCCATGTTTTCGGCGGGAAGCGGGAAGTTATGGACGGGATATGCGGGGTTTAATTCGGTTACATCAATTCAATAAAGTAGAGTTGGTGAAGTTAGTAAAACCGGAAAATTCTTTTGAGGAATTGGAGACGTTGCTAGTCAGTGCTGAGAGTATTTTACAGGCTTTAAAATTGCCCTATCGGGTGATTAATTTATGTACTGCTGATTTAGGTTTTTCTGCAACAAAAACTTATGATTTAGAGGTATGGTTGCCTTCTGCTGGGAAGTATCGAGAGATTTCTAGTTGTTCTAATTGTGTTGATTTTCAAGCGAGAAGGGCAGATATTCGGTTTAAGGATGCTGGTAAGAAGGGGACGCAGTTTGTGCATACTTTAAATGGTTCTGGTTTGGCTGTGGGAAGGACTATGGCGGCGATTTTGGAGAATTATCAGCAAGCTGACGGGACGATTAAAGTACCGGAGGTGTTGCAGGTTTATTTGGGTAGGGAGGTTTTGTAGATATTTTACCTATCTGAAATTCTGTATAATCACTGTGAATAGTGATTATACAGATAATTTATTGTTAAAATGTTAGTTACAAATATCAGATAAAATATTGTAGGTAGGTAAATTATGGCACATAGAATTTTTCCAAGTTGGGATCAAATGGGCGAACTTCCTGATAAATTCACGGCTGGTGAGATTGCTTTGGCGAGATTCTTAGATAAGTATTTACCAGAAGAATGGAAAATCTACATTCAACCCTTTTTGAATGGTCATCGCCCAGATATTATAGTTTTTAATCCTTCTGTTGGTATTACAATAATTGAAGTAAAAGATTGGAATTTAGTGCATTATCATTTTGCACAAGATACATTATTTGTATCTGACTCTAAAGGTAGCTATCCAATTAAAAATCCTGTTTATCAAGTTGAACAATATCGAGAAAATATTATTGGACAATTGATTCCAGATATCGGAGAAAAAGTTGACAAAACTATAAATGCACTGGGGTTAATTAAAACTGGTCTATATTTTCACAATGCAACAACAGCTTCAGCTAAAGAACTATTTAAGGATTTTTCAAAAGATTATCGTCCAATTTTTGGACATGATGAACTTAAAGCCGAAAATTTATTTAAGATAATTCCAGATTCAAACAAGAATAGCAGTTTTTACTGGAAAAAAGAATGGAATAATGATATTTTGTTCTGGCTTGATCCACCTTTTCATACTCTAGAAAGAACAATTCCATTAGATTTAACATCTCAACAGAAAAATCATGCAGAACCAAAATCAGGTCATTTTCGGTTGCGTGGGGTAGCAGGTAGTGGCAAAACTCAGGTAATTGCCTTTCGTGCCGCAAAACTAGCATCTCAGGGCTTTGATGTTTTAATTGTAACTTTTAATATAACACTATGGCACTATATCAAAGACCTCATACAACGTGCGCCTTTTCAATTTGATTGGAAGAAAATTACTTTTAAACATTTTCATGGTTTTTGTTCAGATATCCTAAATGAAATTGGAGTTGATTTTCCACAAGGAGAGGGAGATGATTTTTTCAGAATAGTAATCCCCAGCTATGTTGAGGAAGCTTTGGAAAAGTCTGGAATTAATTCCAAAAGATATGATGCGATTCTCATTGATGAAGGACAAGATTTTTGTCTTGAGTGGTATAAGTTGCTTGTCCGCTTTCTTAGAGATAGGAATGAATTACTATTAGTGTGTGATAAAAAGCAGAATATATATGGTGTAGAGCTTAGTTGGATAGATGGATCTTTGAAAGGCAAAGGCACACAATTTAGAGGAGACTGGCGTAAGTTGGAAACAGTTTTTCGCTTACCAGAGAAGGTAGCTATTGCTGCTGAAAAATTCAGTCTAATGTTCAATCTAAATCAGGAATTGAAGACTGAGAGAATTGTACAGCAAAGCTTGTTTGAACGCCCACTTAATCCTCACATTGTATGGCTTAACGTTGAACCAAATCAAAGATTGAAACTGATTTGGTACGCATTCAATCAACTAAAAGAAGAAGGATACAAAGCTTCAGATATGGTTATACTGCTACCAAATCATAAAATTGGTATGGAGTGTGTTAATCATTTTGAATCAAAAAATATATATGTAAATCATGTTTTTGATACTGACAATGAGTCATCTCGCTATCATAAAAAATCATTTTGGATGGGTGATAGCAGGATAAAAATGTCCACAATTCATAGCTTCAAAGGATGGGAAATACTAAATGTAGTTCTATATATTGATGATACTTTTTGGGGTGATAATTCACAACTTGATGCCGTTATTTATACTGCGATAACTCGAACTCGTGAAAATTTAATTGTATTTAATGCTCACCCAAGATATATTGAGTTTGGTAACATATTACCGACTAAATGGAATGAACAGTAGCGAATTAACAAATTAAATTATTAGTGCGATCGCTCATTTCATAAGGTGCGTTACATTTCATTAACGCACCTTTTTTATTAATATTTAACTGTCTGAATCAGGATATCCAGGATTAAAGGATTAACAGGATTATATTTGATTTTGATATTCTGGGATACTTGAATTAGCGCAATTGCTGAAAATGTAGATAAATATTAAAAAAACATCCTGTACATCCTCAAATCCTGGATATCCTGATTCTGACAAAATGCAATTTATAAAAATATAGATAAATATTAAAAAAACATCCTGTACATCCTCAAATCCTGAGTATCCTGATTCTGACAAAATACAATTTCTGAAAATGTAGATAAATATTAAAAAAACATACTGTACATCCTGATTCAGACAATTTTTAGCTACAATTAAAGCATAAGCAACTAACATGAATTAGAGGAAATAATCATGAATACAGCTAAACTTTGCAGTGACGGTACTCATCAAATGGTGATATTACCAACAGATTTTAAAATGACAGGTACAGAAGTTTATATCAAAAAAATTGGTAATGCCATTATTCTTATTAGTAAAGATAATCCTTGGCAAACTCTAATTGATAGTTTAGATCAATTCTCTGATGATTTTATGATGACTAGAGATCAACTTCCTATTGATAAAAGAGAGGAATTTTAAATGCAATATCTTCTCGATACCAACATCTGTATTTATCTGATTAAACAAAAGCCAGAAAAAGTTATAGCTCGATTTCAAACCTTGTCAATTTCTGAAAATATAGATTAATTTTAATAAAACATCCTGTTAATCCTCAAATCCTGAGTATCCTGATTCAGACAAAAAGGATTAACAGAATACAGTATAGTAAATTTACCAAAGTAATCGCATTGGAATAATATGACCAAAACAATATACATAGAAACAAGTATTATTGGTTATTTAACAGCAAGACCTAGTAAAAATCTAATTATTCTGGAATATTTGAATTAGCACAATTTCTGAAAATGTAGATGAATATTAATAAAACATTCTGTACATCCTCAAATCCTGGACATCCTGATTCAGACAAAAAATTAAATTTCATGCTATTATTTATTATAATGTAATCTCAAAAAAAAAGATTATGATTTCAATTAATCAAGCAAAACAACAATTACAGGATTTAATTGATTCAGTCAATCAGTCTCATCAACCTATTGTTATTGCCGGAGACAATAGCAACGCAGTATTATTGTCTGAAGCAGACTGGAAATCTATCCAAGAAACTCTTTATCTTCTTTCTATTCCAGGAATACGGGAATCAATTAAAGAAGGATTAGCAACACCGATTGCAGAATGTGATGGGGAATTAGAGTGGTGAATTGGAATTTAGTTTATACTAAACAAGCTCAGAAAGATGCTAAAAAATTGGCTGCAAGTAATTTAAAAGATAAAGCACAAAGCTTACTTGATATTATTCAAATCAATCCGTTTCAAAATCCCCCACCTTATGAGAAATTAGTCGGAGATTTAGAACGTGCATATTCACGACGGATTAATATTCAACATCGGTTAGTCTATGAAGTAATTGAATCTGAAAATACGGCCAAAATTTTACGAATGTGGACTCATTATGAATAGTATGTTTTTTTATCTGATTCTCAAACATCAATTACCAGCCAAAAAACGCCGTACTCCTCCTAATACTATCATTGGTAAAGGTAAAACATTGGGTGATATTGTTAGTCCTATTGTTAACGCAGAAGAGTGGGAATGTCTCAAATAATAGTCCTTGTAAATTTGCCCCTAACTACAGAAATTCCCCATTTTTTAACTCAAAGTCTGGAAATTGGCGAAATTGCCATGATTCGCTGCTTTCGGGATTGGATTAGACAACAGATGAAAAATTGACATCAGCCGATTGAGTCTCTGCGCCGGTTCCCAAACTACAATAAGAATATATTTCCGAATATTTTGATTAATTTGCTCTATGTCAGTTTTAGCAGCGATCGCAGTTTTGGCTATTTTGATCTTAGTACATGAGTCTGGACATTTCATAGCCGCCCGTTCTCAAGGTATTTACGCTAACCGTTTCTCCTTGGGTTTTGGTCCGATTCTTTTAAAGTACCAAGGATCAGAAACGGAATACACTATCCGCGCTTTCCCCTTGGGTGGCTTTGTCGGCTTTCCCGATGATGATCCAGATAGCGAAATTCCCCCCAATGACCCCAATTTGCTGCGTAACCGCCCAGTTTTAGACCGTGCTATTGTCATTAGTGCCGGTGTAATTGCAAATTTAATCTTTGCGTATTTGATGTTGGCTTTGCAATTGGGTATCGTTGGTATACCCCAAGAATTTCAGTATCAACCCGGTGTCCTTGTCAAACCTGTCAATGAACAGTCTGTTGCTTACCAAGCAGGAATTCGAGAAGGAGATATTATTCTGGCTGTAAATGGCCAAGAAATTCCTCTAGGTAAAGACGCAACTACATTATTGACAAAGGAAATTCAAACCCATCCTAATCAAGAAATTGACCTGAAAATTCAACACGAAACCCAACAAACTAACCTAAAACTAACTCCTAAACAGGGTGCTGATGGTAAAGGTCTAGTGGGAATTGAATTGGGTCCCAATGGTAAAGCAATTTATCGCCGTCCCCAAGATATTGTGGAGATTATCAAAGTTGCAGCTAATCGTTTTCAACAGTTAGTTGTGGGGACATTCCAAGGTTTTGGGCAGTTAATTACTAATTTTGGGCAAACGGTAGGACAAGTTTCTGGACCTGTGAAAATTGTCCAAATTGGCGCACAATTAGCCGCTAGTGATAGCACAAATTTATTTTCTTTTGCGGCAATTATTAGTATTAACTTGGCAATTATTAATATTTTGCCTCTTCCCGCTTTAGATGGTGGACAATTAGCCTTTTTATTAATTGAAGGATTATTTGGTAGGCCTTTACCTAACAAAGTTCAAGAAGGTGTGATGCAAACTGGTTTGGTGTTACTTTTAGGATTAGGTATTTTCTTAATTGTGAAAGAAACAACCCAATTAGAATTTATCCAACAATTATTTCAGAAATTGTAAATCCAGTAATTGTAGGGGGTTTAGCAGTGTTCATTGGTGTCAACTTAACGCAAAATCTTCATCCCGCAAGGAACTCAAGTTCCTTGCTAATAGCGAAAGTCATCTAAAAGATGACTAAATACTAGGAAAATTTATTAGTCCGTTTTAACGGACTTGAGCTATGAGACAGGGAATTTATTCCCTGACGGGTGTGGAAGCCAAACAAATAAGCCACTTGTACTGAGCTTGTCGAAGTATCTGTAACCTAAGTTGACACCAATGAGCAGTGTTAAACCCCTACACCAAATAATAATCTTAAATTTAAAATCTCTGACGTGACTCGTAAATCATTAACTAAAAAACAACGGGCTTTAGAAATTCTTGCCCGTATTCAGTATCTTTATCCAGATGCAACTTGCTCTTTAGATTATGCAACTCCTGTACAATTATTAGTAGCAACTATTCTTTCCGCTCAATGTACAGATGAAAGAGTGAATAAAGTTACACCAGGATTATTTGGGCGATTTCCTGATGCGGAAAGTTTAGCAAATGCAGATTTAACAGAGTTAGAAGAATTGGTACGTTCGACGGGTTTTTATCGCAATAAAGCCAAGAATATTCAAGGTGCTTGTCGAATGATTGTCAATGATTTCAATGCTGTTGTTCCCAACAAAATGGAAGAGTTATTAAAGCTGCCAGGAGTAGCACGGAAAACTGCAAATGTAGTTTTAGCCCATGCTTATGGTATCAATGCTGGGGTGACAGTAGATACTCACGTCAAGCGGTTAAGTCAGCGTTTGGGGTTGACGAAAAATACCGAACCTGTAGGAATTGAAAAAGATTTAATGAAGTTATTACCCCAACCACATTGGGAGAATTGGTCAATTAGATTAATTTATCATGGTCGGGCTGTGTGTAAAGCTCGTTCTCCTGGTTGTAATCTTTGTGAATTGGCTGATTTGTGTGATATGAATTTGTCTCTCGCAGAGTCGCAGAGTCGCAGAGAGTAATATTGGGGAGTATTGGGTTGGGGTTAATTAACAGAAATTTATATTCTCATGTCCCTATAATTGTGAGTAAGGGTGTAGAATAGAGAATGCTGTCTTTCATTACATTAGGGAATTCATGGCGAAAAAGAGTATGATTGAGCGCGAGAAGAAACGCGCAAAAATGGTAGCTAAGTATGCTGACAAGCGGGAAGCACTACTAGAAGAGTTCAGAACAGCAGCATCTCCGTTGCTAAAGCTAGAAGTTCACCGCAAAATTCAACAATTACCCCGCAACAGTGCGCCTACTCGTAAGCACAACCGTTGCTGGTTAACTGGTCGTCCTAGAGGCTTCTACCGTGATTTCGGACTATCTCGGAACGTCCTCCGGGAATGGGCCCATGAAGGTTTGTTACCCGGTGTTGTTAAGTCTAGCTGGTAGTTAGTTGTCAGTGGTTAGTTGTCAGTGGTCAGTTGTTAGTTGCTAGTTGTCAGTTGTCAGTGGCTATTGGCTGTGAACCAACGACCAATGACCAATGACCAATGACCAAT